>JBGOTC010000004.1:0-32625 GCA_041476305.1 Terriglobia bacterium | reverse complement strand
CAATACTGGCAGTGGCGGCACAGGTATGAAGGTCGAGATCGCCACAACCGATAGTTGAAACCCTCACAGAGAGTTAACGTCAAGGGGCGGCGCATGGGTCCGGATCGGTTTTTGATTGATTCGGGCGGACCGGATCCACGCGCAGTCTTGCACTGGAAGATCTTCAGAAAACCAGAGCTAGACGACACCTAGAAGTTTCTATAAACAATGACGTCCGAAAAACGACTGAATGGTTTGAGCCAAGCCTGCTCTCCCACGATATCCCGGCCCTCCCCTTCATAGACCACGACGACCCGTTTGGCGGCCCGCAGGTTTTCCAGAACCCTTTGGAGCACAACCAGGTCAAACGGGTGATAGAGGAAAACGAAGAGATCCCGCGCTGGAAACTGGAAACGGGTGGCATCCTGGCAGACGACCTCAGCGGGAATGCCCAGCTTCGCGAGGTTGGCCCGAGCAATCTTGCAAAGTTTTGGGGAGTAATCCACGCCGATCAATCCAGCAAAATGATGTTGAGATGCGATGATGAGCGGGCGTCCCTTCCCACAACCGATGTCAATGAACACGAATTCCTTCGGATCAATTCCTGAATTTTCCATTGCCCAATTGCATTTTTCGGGGGAACACGGTTCATAGCGCAGGCCGTGGGTGAAATTCCTGCTTCTTAGATTGGTGAGCCAGACAATACCGGAGGTGCGGACACCCAGCTCTTCGTCAAAGGAGTCGCGATGAGTTTGCCAGCGGGGAAACCCCTTGGACGGGATTTCCAGGGTGCGGCGCATGATTCGGGCGCATAGATTGTAAAGAGCTCCCATTGCATTCCTAACCTCAACGCAGGAATCTCCGACTCAGAGCAAACTTGATGGCATTTTATGTTGCTTCCGCTTTCCACACAACAGAACTGGCAAGGGCAGGTTCGGCAGCTCCCCACGGATCCCATTACAAGAACCAACAGGGGCTGGGGCCTGAGAAGGGGTAAGAGTAAACCCCGGGGGAAAAGCGATTTTCCCCTAACTATTCCCCCGCCCGCGGAGTCTATGTTCATGAAAGCCCGGGAAGGTGATGAGATAGAATTCACCGTGGGGGGGTGCGCATGACGATAGATCCGAGTTCAGCTGTGGCGATGAAAGAGACTGAGCCGAGAGCGGCAACGAAGACAAGCGGGTTTCTCGAAGGGCTCCGGCAAGACCTTTCCTACGCCCTGCGCCAGCTCCGCCGCAGTCCGGGTTTCGCCGCGGTCGCCATCCTCACGCTGATGCTAGGGATTGGCGCGAACACGGCCATCTTTACGCTCATTAATACGGTTATGCTGACGCGGCTCCCGGTGGGCCACCCGGAGGAGCTTGTAATTCTTCACTGGGTGTCGCACTCACAAGGCCCCTACGTGTGGAACAGTTCCAGCTCCTACGGCGGATGCGACATGAAGGATCCCGGCTCCGGCAATTCCAATTGCTCCTTCTCCTATCCGAATTTCATCAACTTCCGCGCCAATACCAAGTCATTTCAAGGCATCGCCGCCTATGGCGGAGGCTTTGGCGTTCAGGTGGACATGAATGGCCAAGCCAGCCGAGCGAACGGCCAGCAAGTCAGCGGCGATTTTTTCTCCGTCCTCCAAGTCCGGCCCGCGTACGGGCGCCTCTTGAATCCCTCCGACGATTTGCCCGGCGCGCCGCCGGTGGTGGTGCTGGAATTCAACTATTGGAAAAAGCAATTTGGCGGCGACACCGGCGCCGTCGGCCGGAGCATCAACCTCAATGGAGTTCCTTTCACCATCGCGGGCATCACGCCGCCGGAGTTTTTTGGCATCGCTCCCGGCGGCAGGCCAAACATGTGGGCGCCACTGCATGCCTTCGATACCCTCCGCAAGCCTTCGCCGGACCGATATGAGGCGCGCACTATTTGGCTTTACCTCATCGGAAGGATGAAACCCGGCGCCAGCAGGGAGCAGGCGCGCGTCGAGACAGAAGTGCTCTTTCGCGGATCGCTGGCCAACACCGCGTCCGTCATCGCGACAGAGCCGCCCATCCCGGATCACCCGAGGAAAGCAGCCGACACGAATCTGAGCATCGCCATCACCAGCGCCGAACGCGGGCTCGCCAATTTGCGCAGCAGGTACTCAACGCAGCTCTACACCCTGATGGCCGTCACGGGGCTGGTCCTGCTGATTGCCTGCGCAAACATTGCGAATCTGCTCCTGGCGCGGGCAGCGGCGCGGCGAAAGGAAATCGCCATACGGCTTGCCATCGGGGCGAGCCGGGGCCGCTTGCTGCGCCAATTACTGACGGAAAGCCTGGTGCTGGCCCTGTTGGGCGGCGCGGCGGGTTTGCTGGTCTCTTATTGGGCGAGCCGCGGGATTGTTTTGATTTTTTTCAGGAGCGCATCCCCCGTTTTCCTGGCGATGTTCCGACCGAACTTTCTTGTCTTCGGTTTTGCCGCGGGAATCGCAACGATTGCCGCGGTCATTTTCGGACTGATCCCTGCGCTGACCAGCATTCGCGTCTCACCGGGCGCGACACTGAAAGCAGCAGGGGGCATTGCCGGTGGCGGCTCCCATGGAGACGGACGCAATCGACTGGGTCGAGCACTGGTCGCAGGCGAGATGGCGGTGGCGCTGATTCTCGTCATCGGGGCAGGATTGTTCCTTCGCACGCTCATCCACCTGGAAACGTTGAATCCGGGGTTTCGCACAGACCACCTGCTTACATTTTCACTTTCGCCCTCGGCGGCAAGAATCCCGGACGAAAAAACTCCGGCCCTCGGGCAGGAACTCTATCGCCGGTTCTCGGCATTGCCGGGTGTGGAGAGCGTCACCTGGTCCAGCGACCGGTTTCTTGTGGGAAATCTGTGGACCACGGACGCCAAGATTCAGGAGCATCCGGAAATAGGCGAAGTAGAAGCACAAGCCATGAGGATTGGCCCGCGGTTTTTTGAAACTCTGCAGGTTCCGTTGCTCTCCGGCAGGACCATTAACCTGGCGGATTGCCGCAAGGATTCCCTGGTTGTTTGGGTGAACCAGGCATTTGTATCCCGTTATCTAAAGAATGTGAATCCCATTGGTGTTCACATCATGCGGGCAAACAAGGCGGTTGAGATTGTCGGCGTCGTCGGCGACACAAAGTTTGAAAGCCTCCGCAGCGGTTTTAACCCCGGGATTTTTCTGCCGCAAGACGGTGGTGATTTTACTTTCCAATTGCGGACCGCGGGCAAGCCGGAATCCCTGGATGGCGCGGTGAGAAAGATTGTCTCGGAAGTCGCCTCGAACTTGCCCATCAGCAACATGCAGGCCCTGCAGGAAGGCATTGATAGCAATCTCGGCTCGGAAAATTCCATGGCCAGACTCTCCAGCGGCTTTGGGTTGCTTGCCCTGCTCCTCGCCGCCATCGGGATTTATGGAGTGCTGGCCTACTCGGTCGCGCGGCGCACCAGCGAAATTGCCATCCGGATGTCTCTGGGAGCGATGCCCGTGAACATTCTGCAGCTTGTGCTGGGCGAAGGGCTGCGCCCTGCCGCTCTGGGAGTCGTCGCCGGGCTGTTCGGGTCCTGGGCCATGACGCGGCTGGTCGGGGATTTCTTGTATGGAGTGAAGCCGCTGGACGCGATCACATTCTGCGGCGCGAGCCTCTTGCTCCTGATGATCGCGGCGCTTGCCTGTTACATCCCCGGACGCCGCGCGATGCGCGTTTCGCCGATGACCGCGTTGCGTTACGAGTAGGGGCTGAGATCCATTCATCGCTTCGCGCCTCGCCAGACGTTTCTCGACAATTGACTTAAGTTGGATAGACGATTGCCAATTTCCGGCAACCTGCCACCGCTTCCTCCCTCGTGACCACTTCAGACGTTAGAAGAATTGGAGAAAAGGGTTTCCCCGAATGCGGTTGGATATACAATTGACGCCGGGCGGGGTGGCAAAATGAGAATCACACGAAAGAGTCTTCTAAGAATCTGCGTCCACGCGGCACCTTTCGTCCTGCTGATCACAGCCGCTTTCGGGCAAACCGAAAAGAAAAAGATTGTCCTCATCGGATTGGGCGAACCTGTGGCCGCGGAATTGAGGAAGGCGGCGCCGAACGCGCAGATCGTCGCACCGGCGAATGCTCAACTTGCCAGAGAGCTCAGCGACGCCGATGCCGTGGTCACTCCGAAATTTACTCGTGAGCTTTTGCAAGTCGGCACACGGTTGAAGTGGGTGCAAGTGCTGAATGCGGGCGTTGAGGACGCGATCCCCCTACTGAAGGGCGCGAATATTGAACTCACCAGTCTCAAAGGTACGTTGGGTCCCGAGGTCGCCGATCATGCGATGGCATTGTTGCTGTCACTCACTCGCGGCCTCTACCAGACCATCCCGGCGCGGGGAAAATGGGAGGCGCCGCGCGGCGTCCGACAAATGACTGAATTGAACGGGAAGACGGCGGTCATTGTCGGCGTGGGTGGAGTGGGAACGCAGATCGCGATGCGGGCCAGCGGATTCGGGATGACCATTATCGGCGTTGACCCGAAGGACGCGCCGCCACCGGCCTTCATCAAGCAGATGGTGAAGCCGAATCAGCTGGATGCGGTGCTGCCGCAAGCCGACGTTGTCTTTGTTACTGCGCCGGAAACGCCGGCGACGAAAGGGATGTTCGGTGCAGCTCAATTCCGGGAAATGAAACGGGGAGCCTACTTTATTGTTGTTTCGCGCGGGACGCTTTATTCGATGGACGCGCTTGTGGAAACGATGACCAGCGGCCACCTGGCCGGCGCGGGATTGGACGTCACGGACCCCGAGCCGCTGCCCGGTACTCACCCCATCTGGAAATTTGAGAATGTGATCATCACGCCGCACATCGCGGGCGCATCCGATGTCTCATTTACGCGTGTCATGGAATTGCTGAAGGAGAATGTCCGCCGATTTGGCGCCGGCGAGCCGCTCCTGAATGTGGTTGATAAGGAGAAGGGCTACTGAACCAGTTGCAGGTGCTGTGCCCCCCGGAGAGTGATTTTCCGTTCTGAAATTCAGGCGATGTAAGACATTGAAGGGGTGAAAGGAAGAAACAGGAGTTGAGCGAATCACCCAGCGCCCCAATTCGTGGCGCAGAAAAACAGACGACAGGCGCCCGGGTTTGGCGCGCGTTGCGCTACCGTAATTACCGGCTCTTCTTCACGGGGCAGAGCATCTCGCTGGTCGGCACGTGGATGACGCGTGTCGCCACGCTGTGGTTGGTTTACAAGCTCACGAATTCACCCTTGCTGCTGGGTGTTGTCGGCTTCGCGGGGCAGATTCCGATATTTGTTGTGGCGCCCATCGCGGGCGTTTGGGTGGACCGGCTGGATCGCCGCCGGGTGCTGGTTGTCACGCAACTTCTTGCGATGATTCAATCACTGGGGCTGGCGATCCTGACGTTAAGCGGGCACATCACCATAGCCGAAATTATTTCTCTTTGTGTTTTTCAAGGCTTGATCAATGCATTCGACATGCCCGCGCGGCAAGCTTTTCTGCCGCAAATGGTCGGCGACAAGAAGGATCTTGGGAATGCCATCGCGCTGAATTCCTCGATGGTCAATATGGCGCGCTTGCTGGGACCCTCGCTCGCAGGCGTGATCATCGCGGCATTCGACACCGGGTATTGTTTTCTCATCGATGGCATCAGCTATCTTCCCGTAATTGCCTCCCTGCTGATGATGCGGCTGAAACCCTCACTGATTCCCCGCGCATCCGCTTCCATGTTTCACCAACTGAAGGAAGGTTGGAAGTACGTTGCGGGTTCAACGCCGATCCGTACGATTCTTTTTCTGTTCGCGGTGGTCAGCCTGATGGGGTGGCCATTCACGGTGCTGATGCCGGTGTTTGCCATGAAAATCCTGAATGGCGGGCCACACACTCTGGGCTTCCTGATGGGGGCCGTGGGAGTGGGAGCGCTCGTCTCGGCGTATCTGCTTGCCGTGCGGCATACGGTGCGTGGATTAACCAAGATGATCCCGATCTCCTCCTGCGTATTTGGCGGAGGGCTGATTCTTTTTGGACTGTCTCGCAATCTCTGGTTTTCACTGGTGGTGCTGGCCATTTGCGGATTCGGCATGATGCAACACATGGCGGCCAGCAACACGATCATTCACACCATCGTGGAGGAGGACAAGCGCGGGCGGGTGATGAGCTACTCCACCGTTGCTCTCGTGGGCATGGCGCCTTTTGGAAGTTTGCTGGCAGGCACTCTGGCCCACTCCATCGGTGCAGGAAAAACGGTGATGGTGAGTGGCGGGTGCTGCGTCGCCGGAGCACTTTGGTTCTGGACGAGGATCAAGGAAGTTAGAAAAGTCACCCGTCCCATTTACGTGAATCTGGGTTTAGCACGCCCAAGGGTTGACGCCGTATTGGAAGACGGGGGCGGGGACTAGGATTTCCCGCACTGCTCGCTTGATGCCGCAAATCTTTGTGAACAAATGCCAGGGCGATTGGATTTGCCCGCCATCGCTGATTTCGGCGTGAAGCAGTCGATTGACGGGCCGCATCCCCCAAGAGATTTTGGAATTTTTTACCTCTCTGGACGGAATAGAGAATGACAGAATTCGTGTGTCTAGAGAGTGGATGGAATTGTGGAGATGTGTCCACGAACTCGGAATCGGAGGCATGGTGAGAATCGCACGTGGATTGGGATTCCATAAGAGATTATTGCTAAGCGCAGCCGGGTTGTTGTCCATTGCGGTACCGGTCGCGATCGGCGGATTCGCCGCTGCCTCAGGTCTTTGCCAATCTCAGACCACAGGAGCTCCTGCGGCTTTCGAGGTGGCATCCGTGAAGGCGCATCAGGGGGGAGCCGATAAAGGGGAGAGAACCCGCATTATCGAGCCGGGAAGAATCACCTACATGAACGCGAGCCTGGGTGAGTTCATTGCAATGGCATACGGAGTAAAGCGCTATCAAGTCTCGGGACCCGATTGGATCGTGAATCCGGGCAGCTCCGACCGATACGATGTGATCGCAACCGCTGGAAGCCCGGTCTCCACCGAAGAGGTCAAACGGATGCTCGGGCCGCTGCTGGCGGAGAGGTTCCACCTGATATTCCACCGCGAAACCCGCGAGCTTTCGGTTTTTGAACTGGTCCTTGCGAAGGGTGGTCCCAAATTCAAACCGAGCGAGAAGGCAGAGGGAGCCCAGAGCATGAAACCGGATGGGGAAGGTGGCTTCTACTTCAGGAACTGGACCATGGCATCCTTCGGCAACTGGCTCTCAGGGCTGCCTTCAGTGGGAAGGCCAGTGATCGATCGGACCGGTTTGGAGGGTTTCTATTCATTTGATGCAAACTTATTCAACTTCACGAAGGAAACGGATACAGGAGATACGAAGCGAGCCATGGTCAGTGGCGATGCCAGCGACGCTATTTTTTCAACATTGCAGAACCAGCTTGGACTGAAGCTGGTCGCGCAAAGGGCAATGATGGAGATTATCGTGATTGATCACGCGGACAAGTTGCCCACCGAGAACTGATGCGTCCGGGGTCAGTGCTGGTGGAGACAAAGTGACAATATGCCACGCTTATTCCTGCTCCTTTTGCCGTTTGAGTGTGAGACCGTTGTGATGCTGCTGCGTCTACACCCTATTGAGGTACTCAAACATGCATAGGCTTCGAAAATTGGCAGGCAGGGGCGACAGGCATTGGATGGGAGCGGCTGGAGTGGCCGGCATCGTCGCAACAATTGTCCTCGCCGTGGCAGTCGCGTCCCCGGTTTGGCCCCAGGCTCCAGCCGCAGGTGCGCCCAAGTTTGAATACGAGGTTGCATCGTTCAAGCCAAACAAGCCCGGCAACACCACTGGCGGTTTCCGGATCGGGATGTCGTACCCGCCCGATGGGTTTAGTGCGCAAAACGTCACGATCCAGATGTTGATTACGCAGGCCTACGGGATTCAACCCTATCAACTCTCCGGGGCGCCGGACTGGCTCAACACTGAAAGATTCGATGTTGACGCGAAAATGGATGCGCCAACAGCGGAGGCACTGCAGAAGCTCACTCCGGATGAGCGGAATGAGACACGGCGACGCATGTTACAGGCTCTACTGGCCGACCGATTGAAACTTGCTGTTCGGAGTGACACCAAAGAACTCCCCGTCTATAACCTGGTTATTGGAAAAAACGGCAGCAAACTGAAGGAGTCAAAACCTGACGACCCTGCGACCGCCCCCGCACCTGGAGGCCCTGGTGCACCAGTGCCTTCGGGAGGCCGTAATGCCGTCAGTTTCAGCACGGGGGGAGGCGGCGGCTTCCGCGGCGGCCCGGGCACAGTGATGTCGGTTGGAGGAAGAGGCGGAGAGCAATCAATTTCAGCGAATAGCGTCCCCATCTCAACTCTTATTCGGATGCTAGGAACACCACTTGGGCGGCCCGTTCTGGATAAAACGGGGCTTACCGGAAAGTACGATATCTCGCTAAAGTGGGTGCCGGATGAGAGCCAAGTATTGACACCGCCGGGAGGCGGGCCCGACGGGGCAATTCCCCCTCCTCTGTCAGATGTTAGTGGTCCCTCTCTGTTTACCGCAGTCCAGGAGCAACTTGGCCTCAAGCTGGAGGCGGGAAAAGGCCCCGTATTGATGATCGTGATCGAGCATGTGGAGAAACCTTCAGAGAATTAAGGGCGAGTGGAGCTGCGAGCGCCGGGCTGGAGAGGCGGAAACTATGTGGCCCTGTCCCGCGTAGTATCTGGTATGGACGCAGCGAATCTGGGGATGTCCCGCCCTGCGTCTAAATCTCCAGTTTTCAGACATATGGAGACCAGCCGCCGCCTTCGCAAGAGGGCATTGGTTTGGCCACGCATGTCGAAGGGGTTCGCAGTCATGAAGCGAGCATTTCCAGGTTTGGGTGTTCTTGTACTTCTTTCGGGCGCGGCGTTTGGACAGTCCGCTTCGGCGCCGGCCACCTTTGATCTTGCAGACGTCCACATCAGCCCTCGAAGTCAATTTCAATTCTTCCAGGGCGCCGTTCTAAAAGGCAACCGGTACGTCGTGAAAAACGCCACTCTCGTGGACCTGATTGCGACCGCCTACAGTATTGAAAACGAGAAAGTGGTGGGCGGGCCAAGTTGGTTGGAAAAGGACCGGTTTGATGTGATCGCCAAGGCCCCTGCCAACACGCCGCCGGAGACACTCAAGCTGATGCTTCAAGGGCTGCTCGCGGACCGCTTCAAGGTCGCCGTTCACTCGGACAAAAGACCCATGTCTGTGTTCGTCCTGACCGTAGGAAAGGGCAAAGCGAAACTCAAGGAATCGGACGGCTCCGGCAATTCCGGGTGCCAGCCGACGCCAGGCCAGCCGCCTCCCACGCCCGGAGCGACACTGACTATCATGATCACCTGCCACAACATGACCATGGAGAGTTTTGCGCCACTCGTGCGCCAAATGGCGAGCGGCTACATAACAGGACCTGTTGTGAACTCCACTGAGCTGAAGGGATCGTGGGATTTCGATATCAAGTGGACCCCCCGTGGGACGTTTGCTCAAGCCGGTCCCGACAGCATTTCAATTTTTGACGCCCTTGATAAACAACTCGGGCTGAAATTGGAGCCGCAAAAGCTCCCCATGTCCGTCATTGTTGTGGACGGCGCGAATGATAAGCCGACAGACAATCCCCCCGGCGTGGCGACAGCCTTGCCGCCTCCTCCGCCCGCTGAATTTGAGGTTGCGGTAATCAAGCCGAGCCTGCCGGACGCGACCCCCGGAGGAAGGTTCGACCCGAGCGGTCAAATCAACATGCAGGCTGTCACGTTGAAGTTGTTGATTTCCTTCGCCTGGGGCATCAATCCGAATGACAAGGAAACGCTCATAGGAGCGCCGAAATGGCTGGACTCCGCCAAGTTCGATATTGTCGCGAAAACCACCACTACCGGAGGTCCCGCTGCGGCTCAGTTGGATATTGATGATTTTCGCTCGATGCTGCGCGCTCTGCTGATTGATCGCTTCAAGATGGTGGTGCACAACGAAGAGAGGCCTGTGAACGCATATACCCTGACCGCGGCGAACCCCAAGATGAAGATCGCGGACCCTTCAAACCGGACAGGATGCAAGGAAGGGCCTGGACCGGACGGAAGGGATCCCCGGATCGCGAACCCAATTCTTTCAAGGCTTGTCACGTGCCTGAACATGACCATGACGCAATTTGCCGAGCAGCTCCAGACAATGGCCGGTGGCTATGTTTTTAGCCCGGTCAAGGATGCCACGGGGCTGGAGGGTGCATTTGATTTCACACTGAGTTTCAGCACCGCAGGGCAGGTCAATGGCGGCCGCGGCGCGGGATTCGGCGGAGATGGCGCGGCGCCGGCAGGCGCGGAGACCGCCTCGGACCCCAGCGGCGCCCTTTCAATTTTTGACGCCATCAGCAAGCAGCTCGGGCTGAAACTCGAATTGAAAAAGCGCCCGGTGACTGTACTGGTGATCGATCACGTGGAAGAAAAACCAACGGACAATTGAGTCAATCCGAACTCGGCCTTGGTCTGAAATCGGGAAATGATCCCGCGGAAATCATGGGAATCAGCCGTGCCGGGAAGGCTGCAGAAATACAGAAGGGTGCGGGGTGCTGGATGGGATTGCTGCCAATTGGAAGACTTCTCCGGCTCCTCTGCGCCATCGCGTGGCTGACCACCTGCGGCCTGGCGGACGCGGCCGAACACCACGGACAGGTCAACTTCAACGGCTTCCCGGTCCCGGGCGCCGCAGTCACCGCCACGCTAGGCGATCAGAAATTTGTCGCGATAACAGATCAACAGGGCATTTACTCCTTCCCCGACCTGACACCCGGAACGTCGTCGATCGAAGTTGAGATGCTGGGCTTTTCCGCCCTCAAGGGACAGGTGCTGATCGGGCCGGGAGTGCCTACAGCGCCGCCATGGGAATTGAAAATGCTGCCTATCGACGAGATCAAGGCCGAGATCAAGGTTGTGGCTCCCGCCCCAACTGCGCCGGTCCCACCGGCAAACAGCGCACCGGCAAAACCGCCAGAGCAGAATGGACAGACAAAGCCACCGGAGACCAAGCCTCCCGACACCGCTCCACAAGTCGAGGAGACAGACCAGCGCGCCGCCGACGGCTTCCTCATCAATGGCAGCACGAATAACGGAGCCGCCTCGCCATTCGCGCAGCTCGCGGCCTTCGGCAACAGTCGAGTGGGTAAACGAGGGCTGTACAACGGCGGGATCGGGATGATCCTCGGCAACTCCGCATTGGACGCCAGTCCGTATTCCTTGAGTGGATTGCTCTCACCCAAGCCGGTATATAACCGAGTGACGGGTCTGGTGAATTTCGGCGGACCTCTTAAAATCCCCCACATTCTGAAGAACGGGCCAAATTTTTTTGTGGGATACCAGTGGACGCGGGACTCCAATAACACCGCGGTGCCGGCGCTGGTCCCAACACTATTGGAACGAAACGGAGATTTTTCGCAGTCGGTGAATGCGCTTGGCCAGCTGCTGCAGATTATTAATCCGGCCACCGGTCTGCCGTTCCCGGGAAACCTGGTGCCTGTCAGCCCTCAGGCACAGGCGTTGTTGAATCTCTACCCTTTGCCGAACATTACCGGAAATTCGCGGTACAACTTCCAAGTTCCAATCATCAGCAACACCCACATTGACGCGCTTCAATCACGCCTTACCAAGACATTCAATCGCAAGGATACGGTCAGCGGCGGCTTCGCGTTTCAGCGTATCCGGGTCAGCAGCCCCAACCTGTTTGGGTTCGTGGACAGGACAAGTTCGCTGGGGCTTAACACGAATGTGAATTGGTCGCACCGTTTTAGCGCACACTTCCTCCAAAATATCGGTTATACGTTCAGCCGCTACGCGACGCGAACCACTCCCAATTTTCAGAATCTTGTGAATATTTCGGGCGACGCAGGGATCACCGGAAACAACCAGGAGCCGGTGAACTGGGGCCCACCGGCCCTGAATTTCTTCGCGAGCGGCATCGTTGGAATGTCGGACGCGCAGAGCGCGCATAACCGCAATCAAACAAGTTCGCTGGCGTACTCCATGGTGTGGGGCCACCGTAATCACAGCGTCACCTTTGGGGGAGATTTCCGCAGGCAGGAGTTTAATTATCTTTCCCAGCAGGACCCGCGCGGCACGTTCACTTTCACGGGCGCAGCCACTGGGTCCGATCTCGCTGACTTCATTCTGGGTGTTCCCGACACAAGTTCCATCGCCTTCGGCAATGCGGACAAGTACTTTCGCCAATCCGTTTACGACGCTTACATTTCGGACGATTGGAGAGTGAATCCAAAACTTACGGTCAAAGTGGGCGTGCGATGGGAATACAGCGCACCCATCACCGAGTTGTTCGGCCGGTTGGTGAACCTGGATATCGCGCCCGGTTTTGCCGCCGTGGCGCCCGTGATCGGAAACAGCCCAAATGGATCGCTGACGGGCCGGACTTATCCCACTTCGCTGGTCCAGCCGGATAAGAACGGTTTTGCGCCGCGCGTTGGAATTGCATGGCGGCCGATTTCCGGGTCCTCAATCGTGATTCGCGCCGGATATGGGATCACTTACGACACTTCCGTGTATCAAAATATCGCGCTGCTCATGAGTCAGCAGGCGCCGCTTTCCACGAGCCTACGCGTGCAGAACAGCGCCACTTGCCCCTTGACTCTTGCGAATGCATTCACCACTTGCCCCACGGTCACGCCCACTTCTTTCGCCATTGACCCGAACTTCAGGATTGGATACGTGCAGACCTGGCAGCTCTCCGTGCAGCGTGACCTGCCCTGGTCGCTGCAATTGTACGTGCAGTATCTCGGCATCAAGGGCACACGAGGCGTTCAGGAATTTCTGCCGAATACCTACCCGTCGGGCGCCGCAAATCCGTGCCCTTCGTGTCCCGCTGGATTTGCTTTCCTGACGTCAAATGGAAATTCGACGCGTGAAGCGGGGCAAGTTCAACTGCGCAGAAGGTTGCACAACGGACTGACCGCTACGCTCCAATATACTTTCTCGAAATCCATTGATGACGACTCCTCCTTCGGCAGCCAATCCATACTTTCGCCGAGACTTGCGCAGAACTGGCTCGATCTTCGAGCCGAGCGCGGGCTTTCGACTTTCGATCAGCGGCACCTGCTGAACGTCCAACTGCAATACACCACGGGCATGGGGATTGGCGGGAAAACGCTGATGAGCGGCTGGAAAGCAAAGCTCTATAAGGAATGGACGGTACTGAACACGATCGTTTTTGGCAGTGGCTTGCCCCAGACTCCGATTTTCCCGGGTGCGGTTGTGGGCACGGGCTTTTCGGCCAGTCTCAGGCCGAATCTGACGGGGGCTCCACTCTACGCAGCCCCACCGGGATTGAACTTGAATCCAGCGGCTTACACGGCGCCGGCGTCCGGACAGTGGGGAAACGCGGGAAGGAATTCGATCACCGGGCCATCGCAATTCACATTCAACACTTCGCTGTCACGCACATTCCGCTTGAGTGATCGATTCAATCTTGATTTGCGGTGTGACGCGGCAAATATTCTCAACCATGTCACATTCGCGGGCTGGGTCACCACCGTGAACAGTTCGCTATTTGGATTGCCGGCGACCGCCAATCCGATGCGCAGCATCAAAACCACATTGCGCTTGAGGTTCTGAAGAATGCAACGCTTGATCGCTTCATTCTTGATCTTAACATTGGCTGCCGCCGTCCAGCAGGTAGGGCAGAATACGCCGCAACAGGGCAAAGACCCGAACAAGATCACCGTCAACACGCAGTTGGTGGTTGAGACCGTCGAGGTCAAGGACAAGAAGGGCAACCCCATTAAGGGTCTCACTGCGAAAGACTTTAAGCTCACTGAGGATGGCGTCGAGCAACAAATTCGATTCTGTGACGCCCAGGAACTGACGGAGATACCCATTGCCGGGCCGGTGGTTCAAGCCGAGCCCGAAGAAATCACGATCTTCAATAAGCTCAGTAGGACGCAAATCACGCCGGAAGCGCCCGGAAACCTTCGATACAAAGACCATCGCCTTTTGGCTCTGTATTTTGACATGACCGCCATGCCTCCTCCGGACCAGGTGCGTGCGCTGATCGCGGCACAAACATTTATCAGGACACAAATGACTTCGGTGGACCTCATTGCCATTCTTCGATATGCGGGCGCCTCCGTGGACGTTTTGCAGAATTTCACGGATGACCGTAACCGGCTCCTGAGCATCATCCAGACAATGATCGTGGGCGAAGGCCAGGGATTTGATGACTCGACGAGCGACCCCAGTGGTTCTGATACCGGCGCCGCATTCGGCCAGGACGACAGCGAGTTCAATATCTTCAACACCGACCGCCAATTGGCCGCGCTGCAGACGGCAGCGAGAATGCTGGGCACGTTGAGCGAGAAGAAATCGCTGATCTATTTTGCCAGTGGCCTCAGACTGAACGGTGTGGACAACCAGGCCCAACTCCACGCCACGATCGACGCGGCGATCCGTTCCGGGGTGTCGTTTTGGCCCATCGACGCGCGTGGACTGGTGGCACAAGCCCCTCTTGGAGATGCCACCAGGGGCTCCCCGGGCAACATCTCCATGTACACCGGGTCGGCAGCGTTGAATCAGACTACAAATTTTCAGCGGTCCCAGGACACGCTCTACGGGCTGGCCGCCGATACCGGCGGGAAGGCCCTCCTGGATTATAACGACCTGTCGAAAGGAATCGTGGAGGCGCAGCACGCCATCTCGAGCTACTACATTCTTGGATATTACGCGAGCAACGGGGCCCAGGACGGAAAGTTCCGCCGCATCAAGATTACCCTGAACTCGGACATCCCCGCCAATCTCGATTATCGCCAGGGCTATTTTGCCACCAAAGTATTCAGCAAGTTCACCACTGCGGATAAGGAGCGCCAGCTGGAAGAAGCGCTGATGCTGGAGGATCCGATTACCGAACTGACCATCGCGATGGAGATAGACTACTTCCAATTGAACCGCGCCGAGTATTTCGTCCCCATTGTCATGAAGATCCCCGGACGGGAACTTGCGCTTGCCAAACGCGGCGGCGCGGAACACACGCGAATCGATTTCATCGGCGAAATCAAGGACGCATACGGCGGCCGGACGGTCACGAACCTCCACGACAAGGTGGATATCAAGCTGAGTGACGCAACGGCACTTGAGTTGGCCAAGCGGCCGATTCAATACGACACCGGCTTCACGCTGCTTCCGGGAAAATACACGATCAAGGTCCTTGCGCGCGATGACGAAACGGGGAGGATTGGCACATATCAAACGACGTTTACCATTCCCAACCTCAACAAAGAGGACAAGAGAATCCCCATCAGCTCCGTCGTGCTGAGCAGCCAGCGAGTTGACCTGAAGGACGCGCTCTATAACGCGAAGAACAACGATAAAGTGGAAGTCGTTAACCCGCTGGTCGTAAACGGCGCGAAACTGATTCCCAGCGTGACGCGGGTTTTCAGCAAGAGCCGGGACATGTTCGTCTTCCTGCAGGCCTATCAGCAGGGAGTGCCAAGCGCTTTGCCCTTGGTGGCGTTTGTCAGCTTTTATCACGGACAAACAAAAACATTTGAGACGCAACCCATGAAATTGACAGGCGGAGTGACGAACCGGTTGAACATGATGCCATTGAACTTCACGATCTCGCTCAAGGAAATTCCCGCGGGGGAGTACGACTGCCAAATCACTGTCCTGGATCCCACCGGACAGAAAACCGCATTTTGGCGAGCTCCCATCATGGTTGTTCGCTGATTTTCAGCGAAATCTGCCTCGGCAAGGAGCGGAAGGCCGACGGATCGAATTGCAGCCCAGCTCCAACCCCAAACTTGGTTGAAAGAGAATGGTCGGGGCGAGGGGATGTGCTGATTCGAATCCGTGAAAGGCCACCTAATTCCTCGACAGGGGTAGATAGAAGCCGCCGTCTACCAGTTCCTGACCCGATTCCTTCGCCTTTCGATGTCCACGAATTCTTGTTAATTCTAAGGTGCGAGCTGTTGATTCGTATGCGGTCTGCAAGTTGGAGTCTATTAAACTTTTTTCAAGTTTTGGGGATCTCGCAGCCATAAAACCATCTGCCGTTTCCAAAACACACAGGTCGCGTCCCTTTTGACTCCCAACGAAAGAGTGTGGTGAATCAAGTCCTTGGCTCCCCTCCAGGAGTTGCCAGTGGAATCCCTACAAACCGTGTGTGACCTCTACGGATGCGGAGTCTTGGTCACCGGGGGATGGCCGGGGGGAAGCTGTTTGTTCGGTGCGGGAGTCGGTTTCTGAAAGAAATCATGAACATCCGGGAGACTCCCGTGAGAGGGATTTTGTCCCGCTGGATTGTGCGGGTTCGTGCCGGGAGCGGGATGATCGATCACGCCGCCCATTGCCTCGGTGCGCAGGACTCGCCAGGCGTCGCCACTTTTTTCCAGGCGGTACGAAATCTGCATAGAGGCGCCAGCGGGGGCGCCGGTCTTCGGACGAAAACTCGCGTCTGCCTTGGCCTGATTGCCCGTAACAGAAATATTTGTCACGTCCATGTCCATCGACTGAAGGTTCAGAGTGTTGAGGGCCTGAAGGTGTTGGGTGATCGCCGCGCGGATCGCCTCCGCATCCGTCTGCTGATGTTTGCAGGCGGCGGCGAAAAAGATGAAAGCCCCGATGGCGGCCACGAAGAATATTGATCTTGCAATCTTCATTTGAAGTCCCTTCCCGGCGAGAACCGATTATCGGGCTCCCGGCAATCTCTAGACCGCGGTCGACACCATTTCTGCATTCCGCGCTTCCTTACCGCCTTTGGAGGTTAAGTCTCGCGATCCAAACCCAACTCCGATTTTCTTCAGGAAGGCAGTCGGAGGTTCCCCGCCCGCAAAAACCCACACGTAATCGTTGGGAATCGGGTGCTGTGCACCGTTCACTTCCAGAATCACGGATTCCTTCGTAATCTCTACCGGAGTGGAATTGAAGAGCACCTTTAACTTTCCTTTGCGGATATCCTCGGCAAGCCTCTGAGAATTACGTTCCTTGATTCGGCTGAAGGAGGCTTGCCGGTAGGATAGCGTAACGGCATTGCCCACCTGGTGGGCCAGGCCCATGGCCGCTTCCACGGCGCTGTCACCGCCCCCAACCACAAGAATCCTCTTGTTGACGTAATGGTCCGCTTCAATGAGCCGATACATGACCTTTGGCAAATCCTCGCCTTTGACTCCGAGTTTTCTCGGGCTGCCGGATTTGCCAATTGCCAGGATGACCGCGCGGCCCCGGTAGGAGGATTTTGCAGTGGTCACAGAAAAGAGGCCATCTTCCGTTTTGCGGATGTCTTCAACTTTCTCTCCGCCTCGAAAGTGGAAATCATTGCGTTCCAACACCTGAGCCCAGAATTTCAAGAGCTCTTCCTTGGAGAGTTCCGTCTTCTTGAATTTGCCGTAGAGCGGGAAGTGCACTGGACTGGTGAGGACCAGTTTCTGTCTCGGGTACTTGGCGACGGTGCCGCCCATCACGCTCTCGTCCAAGGTAACGTAGGTGAGTTGCTTCTCGATGGCTCGAAGCGAAGCGCTGATTCCTGCCGGGCCCGCGCCGACGACCAACACGTCATGAATAGCGGGATCGGATCTTCCGTCCCGCGGCGCGGACATCCTCTTGGCGATCGTGTCAACACAGTCGCGCCCCTGATTGATGGCGTTCTTGATCAGCGCGAGCCCGCTCAGCTCTCCGGCGATAAACAAGTTCCTAACGGACGATTCGTATTCGCTCGTGAGGTGAGGGAGATCCGCGCTGACACTGGGGCTGGCCATGACCATGGTGATGGCGCCGACAGGACAAGCTTCGGCGCAGAGGGCATGCCCGATGCACTTGTAGCCGTTCACAATCACGGCCTTGCCGCCCAACATGGCGAGGACGTCGCCTTCCGGGCAGACATTCGTGCAGGCCGCGCACCCGATGCAATAGTTCGCGTCAATGTGCGGATGCTGAGCCCGCGGGCCATCGGAGCGCAGTTTGCCTTTCTCCAGCGCCGCGAGAGCCCGCTGGTCGCGCAGATGCAAGCGCCGGAGGTGAGTGACCAAGAAGAAGGCCACCACAATCAACGCGATCAAGAATGAGAAAAAGGTCTCCAAGAATAGCCTCAGATCCGGTAGCCCATAATCAAGACCAGGGCGATATGAGCGAGCGCCAAGATCGCAAACCCATAACTGAACGGATAGTGGACGATATGCCAGAGCCTGAACACTCGCTGCGTGCGCGAAAGGAACAGAACGCGTTTTGAAATCCCGGCCTGCTTGCGAGCCACGCTCACGGCATTCTCAAGGCTCACGTGGCGAGTGGGGAACAACCCAAAAAGGGAGGCCAGCCAGGCCCAAAAGCCCGCCCCGCGAAGGCGCAGACGCGAAACCTGGAATGGACGCTTGAGGTCGATCACAATCATGTCGAGCAGCGCGCTGAATGTGGACATTCTCGCCACACGCTCCGGCGCGGGAAGAACAAACAAGGCGTCCATTCGCATCTGGAGCTCGGCGGTGCCTGCTTCCAGTTGAGCGAGCAAG
This sequence comes from Terriglobia bacterium, assembly GCA_041476305.1. Lineage (GTDB taxonomy): Bacteria > Acidobacteriota > Terriglobia > Acidiferrales > UBA7541 > DASTCZ01. Next base: position 14,163 of record JBGOTC010000004.1, on the reverse strand, counting down.
CCGGTCTCAAGATCCTGCATTTCTTTCAGAGTCAGCTCAGCGGCGTTCAAGCGGCGTGGGATTTGAGAATACAAATACCGTCCAATGAATCCGCTCATCGTGACAGCCAACATGCTCCAAAAGGCCATCCCGGCGATATTTCCAAATTTGAAAGAAGAATGGAAAGCAACAATGACGGGAGCCGTGGCGCCAAGAAGCACGTGGAAATCGAGCCAGTGCCGCGAATTGCCTTTTCTCGCCAACCATCCCCACTTTTTTCGCAGGGGGTAAAGATAAATGACGAAAAACATGAACACGCCGAGCATACCGAGCTTGATGCCGAGAGTGCCGCTGGGACGCAAAGCATCGTGCTTCGCGGAAAATGGGCGATCCGCGGCCGAAAGCATGTAGTAATCGTAGCCGTACCCCGCGATGACGAGAATGAATGCCAAAGCAATGCCCCAGGCGAGAAAGAGGCGTGTGCGATGCCCCCGGTCATCCTCCTCGCGCAGGCTTGCAAGATCCTGGGCTGTGACTTGAGTGTTCATTGTTTCGGTGCGGGCTCCACGCGAACTGTTCCGGTGAACCGCCGGTAGGCGGTGAAACGATGAATGTTGCGCCAATGCTGCTTGGGAGTTTCAAGGTCGATGGTGGCGGAGACCGGCATCCAGTAGGACTCGTCGGGATTGTGAAATTGAATCAACGCGTAATGGATGTCGCTGCTCATTCCCTTGAGACCGAGGTCGCTGAGGCTGGAGTCCACCGAGGCCGTGAGTCTCACGACCGCCCCGGTCGCCTTGTCAATCCATACCATGCCTGAGAGTGGGAGCGCGTAATTCTTGCCCCGCAGACGAAGGGCGGCCGGCGATGTGGAACCCCCAACCGGAGTGAATTGAAGCTTCACAAGCGTCCCTTGTTCGCTCGATTCCTCGCCTGCGGGCTCGAACTGATAACTCGATTCATAGTTTGGATGGACAATGAGGAGCATGGCCGCGAAACCACTGGTGATCAGCAGTGTCCGGCTGGGATCGCGGAACGCCAGTTTGCTTGGCTCGCGTTCCTCCGCAAGTTTGAGTGTCCCCTTCACGAACCTGGTCTGCATCTGGTATTCGTACTTTGATTCCTCCCTGTAAACAGTGTGATCGTTTCTTCCCACAATCGTCTGCGTAACGGATTCCAGGCAAACAACATTATCGGACTGCGCGAACATGGTTTCGACGCTACTCCGGGCATGGATCAGGGCCTCTTGCGGATTGTCGTCGCTACCGTTTGTCCCTGAAGCCCCGTCGGGATCCCATGCCCCCGCCGCGCCGAGCAAGGGAGCAGTCGCAAAGACGGCCCCCATGAGAAACGTTGCCATGGAGCGCCTCATCGCGACCGGAAACCCCCGAACCGGTATCCGAATGTCACCATCCACTGCTGATATTTAAGCGTGTTCCCATTATTCCAGGTGAATCCGGCCTCCATGAAGTACCTGGGGCCGAGTGTCCAATCCACAAGCCCGGTCACGAACTTGGACCTGGTATTTGAAGTGAGCGGCGAGTTGAATTGCTGCCAACCGCCAAGCACTTCAAGGCGCAGACTTTCGCGAAGGTTCTTGGAGATGGAGACGGATCGATAGCGTCCTGCCCCGAAGACGCTGTTGAATTTGGAATAGTGGGCATCCAGGCGGATCCCCGTCTTCCAGAGTTCTCCAAAGGTAATGCCGAAGAGTTGGTTCCAGGATTGCGACGTATCCGTGCTCGTCTTGCTGCGGCCAATGGTGGCGTAAACCGTGGCCTTCCAGGGAATCTCCACTCGCACGCCGCCGCTCAACCCTTGAAAGAGATATTGGTCCAGAAGTCCCGTGCCAATCAGGTTTGGATCGAAGGTAGGCAGATTTCGGAAGTAATTGTGGTTGAGGCTGAACGTGAGCCGCGAGAGCGGTTGATATCGAACTGTTGTAAAGCTTTGCGTCACGCCGGTGTTGTAGGTTTTTCCATCTGGGGTCGTGCGGGAAAGATCCGCTTGCATTGAATTGTACAGAGAAAGGTTGCGCCGGAAGGAAACTGTGTTTTCCAGGAAGCCGAATTCGCGGGCAAGATGCCACTGAATGCTGGTAACCGCGAACCCGGCGGTGGAAATCAACCGAAGGCCGTCGAAGTCGCCGGTTTCAAAATTCACGAAGGTCCCGGCGATGTGTTGATTGGGGTTGTAGCTCCACGAAGTCGGGTCCGGTGTCGAGCCGGCAAAGAATCCAATCGTCGTCTTGCGCGCCATTTTGCGTCCGATGTAGCCGCCGTCAATGGTGTTCAAGCTGGGCGCCCAGGGAAGGTACAGCCGTCCCACCCCAATGGAGATGGGCGACACCGGGTTTTCATAGTAGAAACCCAGGTGATAGGTGCGGTTAATCAAATCGGTCAGCGTAACCGGCGTCGCGACGCTGCCAGATCCTTGAGAGGTCAAGCGGCCCCGCCAGTAGCCAGTGAAATTCCAGTGTGTGCCGCCGATACGGCGCATGTCGGCCCGCAACACGATGCCCATTTGATTGGAGGTCAGTCCCCCGGACTGCTTGATTCCCCCATAGTCGAATCCGATCCGGCCGCGCATCTGATTCTCGATGGGAGGCGAAAGAATTCTGGGGACCTTGGTCTCGCGGATCTCCTCGTCCAGAGGATCACCATCCGTGAACGCGACAACCACGGGATAATTCCTGGCCTCCTCCTCGTTTTGCAATTCTGTTCGCTTCTCGATGCTCTGGGCGGACAAATACGCCACATCGCCCGCGCGGACTTCGGATTTCGTACTTACTATTTCGCAGACCGCGGAAGCATCCGCGACGCTCAGTACGCGCAAATCGGCAATTGCGGGCGTATTGCGAAACCGGATGGCATCGGTCAGCTCACTGTCGGATGCCGGCCGAACGACCGCCAGCAACATTCCCTCGCGCAGGCCCATGTTTCGGCCGGAATCGATGTATACCGTTCCTTCCGTCACGTACTTCACATGAAAAATATTTTGAGAGGACGGCGCTTGGGCATGTGAATGGAGTGGACTCAACACGCACACGATGTCGGCGCAGGCAGCCAACAAGGCCAATTTTCGACGCGCGCGCAAAGTTCGTGCCTCTTTCCACTACCTCTTGTGGCAGGTGTAACAACTGGTTGGCGTGTAGGTGTAGCCATTCACGCCACCATGGTGGCTGTCTGTTTGTGCTTTCGCATGGCAGGTCGCCGTGCACGAGAAAATCACGTAGTTCGCGGAATTGATGTGGCAATCCGTGCACTGCGCGTTGTGATGCGGGATGCGGAAGAAATTGTGATTGAACGTAGCGCCCGCCCACGTAGTTGTGGTGTGGCATGTAGCGCAAGTCGTTGGGTATCCAGCACCCTTGTGATTCGGATTGTTCGTCCCGTTGTAGTCCGCGGCATGGCATCCGTAACAATCGGTCGGTACCGTCGTGTAGTTGTTATTCACATGGCAACTGGTGCAGGGCACGGTGATGTGCGCGCCGGTCAGGGGGAAAATCGTCTTGCTATGATCGAAGACTGCGCCGGCCCAACTGGCGGTGGTGTGGCAAGTCTCGCAAGTGGTCGGGAATCCGGCCTGGGTGTGAGGGGGAGTTGTCGTCTTATTGTAGTCCGGCATGTGGCAAGCTTTGCACGTCGGGTCCGTCAACGAATAGTTGTTGTTCACATGGCAAGCAGTGCAGAGGATGGTGGTGTGCGCGCCGGTGAGCGGGAACCCCGTTGCGGAATGGTTCCAGGTGGATGACGTCCAATTCACCGTGCTGTGGCAGAGCATGCAATCCATCGGGTAACTTGCTGCCGCGTGCGGCGGGTTCGTGGTTTTGTTGTAGTCCGGGACGTGACACGCTTTGCACGTCGGGTCCGTCAACGAATAGTTGTTGTTCACATGGCAGGACGAGCAAGGGACGCTCACATGAGCGCCGGTCAACGCAAATCCCGTAGCCGTGTGATTGAACGTCGCGCCACTCCAATTCACCGTGCTGTGGCAGGTCTGGCAAGTGGTGGCGAAACCTGCCGCGGCATGCGGAGGGTTATTCGCAGCGGTGTAATCCGGTTTGTGGCAACCGTAGCAATCTGTCGGCGCGGTCGTGTAGTTGCCGTTGATGTGGCAAGTCGTGCAGGGAACGCTGACATGCGCGCCGGTCAGCGGGAAGACGGTCTTGCTGTGATCAAAGGTGGCCGGCTGCCAGGCGGTCGTGTTGTGGCACACCGCGCAAGTCGTCGGAATCCCCGTGGAGGCGTGAGGTGGATTGGAAGTTCCGGTGTAGTCCTTCGTATGGCAGGAATAGCAATCCGTTGGAGTTGAGGTGTAGTTGCCATTGATGTGGCACGTTGTGCAGGGAACGGTTACGTGGGCGCCGGTCAGCGGGAAGGGCGTCTTGTTGTGGTCGAAGGAGGCCGGCTGCCAGGCCGTGGTAGTGTGGCAGACCACGCAGGTCGTCGGGATCCCCCCCTGCACATGGTTCGGATTTTTCGTCGCGTTGTAATCCTTCACATGGCACGCAAGACAATCTGTAGGAGTTGCGGTGTAATTCCCGTTGATATGGCAACTGGTACAGGTGACAGTGACGTGTGCCCCCGTCAATGGAAAAGTCGTCTTGCTGTGGTCGAATGATGCTGGAGCCCAGGCAGCGGTGGTATGGCAGGTCGCGCAAGTGGTGGGAATACCCGCCTGTGGATGAGGGGGATTCTTGGTATTTGTGAAGTCCTTGATGTGGCAGGTGTAACAGTCGGTCGGCGTGCCCCGGTATTTCCCGCCGACGTGGCACGATATGCAATCCAATGTTGCGTGTGCGCCAGTCAACGCATAGCCAGTGAACTTAAGGTGGTCAAATTTTGCGCCGAGCCAGCTATCCACCATGTGGCAGCTCTGGCAAGTGGAGGGGAAGTTCAGCGTCGCGTGGCTGGGATTCGTGGTTTTCTGGAATGCACTCAGGTGGCACGTCAAGCAGTCGGTAGAAAGCCCCTGAAACTGACCAACTGCGGCGCCTTTGTGGCAGGCCTCGCATTCCACGGCCGCATGGGCGCCGAGCAATGGAAACCGGTTCTGGTGTTCCTTAATGGAGGAAAGGCTGACTTGCCACCCGCGGACGGTGTGGCATTGAGCGCAATCCGCGCCAAATTTTCTGCGATGGATGTCGGCGTGACAATCCGCGCAATTCTTTCCAACGTCAGTGAAAACAGGGCTCAGGTGGCACTGCGTGCAGGAAACTTTTTGATGCATTCCGCGCAATGGATAGTTGGTCTTGTTGTGGTCGAATTCGGGGTTGGAGCGGATGGGGTGCCAGCCCGATGCGACGTGACAATTCTCGCAGGGAATGGCGAGTCGGCCGTGCGGACTTTTGGTGTTTGCCTTCTGCGCAAACGCGCAAGGCGCAAGCACCAGCACCCCCACGAACACCCAGAACCGGACCTGTTGGATCCAGGACGTAAACTCCCCCCTTACACTCCATCAATGTTGGTGGCGGGCGGAGCCAACCTTGTTGTTGAAGATCTTAGGGTCCTGGGTGACCCTCTACAACTGGCCTGGAGGTCAGATTTTGTACATCTGTGAACTGCTTTGCCTGTCCTCTTCTGAACCAGTTTCTGCCGTGGGGCTGGGAGTTAGGTATCCAGATGCAACCACACCGAGCGAAGTTGCATGAGAATCTGTCTTTTTCATCTTCCGACTGTGTGACATGCTTCGCACTTCGTCGGCGTCGGTTTGTAAAACAAAATTACCTTATCACTGATCGTCCTGGTGAGTCTGTGACATTTGTCACAATCCACACCCATATGCCCTCCCTTGAGGGGGAACTGGGTTCTCATTTCATGGTCGAAGGTTGATGGAACCCAGCGTTGCTCGTTGTGGCAGCTCGCACACGGAGTTTTTCCTTCTTGGACCGGGAATTGACCGCCATGCGGATCCGCGTGGCAGGCTTCGCATGCGTGCGGGGCGCCCTTAAATTGTGTCTGCCGCAATCCGGGCTGTGGTTTGTGACACGCCTCACAAGCGACGGCGCGGTGCGCTCCGACAAGAGGAAAACTTGTTTTGGAATGATCGAAACCCTGGACGTCTCTCCAGGTTCGTGTGCTATGGCACGCCTCGCACCCAAATGGTGTTCCGTCGGCGCGCCGGCGTTCCATCCGGTCTTTGAACTCCCCGTGATGGGGATCCACGTGGCAGGCGGTGCAATTTCGATCTTCAAAGTGAAATGGAATCACTTTATCGGTTCGGCCCGCTGCTCCAGTTTTGTGGCATTCCGTGCAAGGCACAGCGGCGTGAGAGCCAGTGAGCGGAAACCGAGTCTCCTTGTGCTTCGCAATGGTGAAGGAGGAGCGGTGGAAGTCGGCGACAGTGTGACAATTCTCGCACCGATTCTGATGGGGGGCGCGGGCAAATTGGGCGTCATGCGCGTCCTTGTGGCAATCCGTGCAGTTTGCAAAGCCCAATTTGTAAACGGTGTCTTTGCCCGCTGGAATGTGGCACTTGACGCAGGTCACTTGCCCATGCTTCCCCTCGAGAGAATATTTGGATGTGGCGTGCTCTTTCACGCCAAATAGCGACGGCTTCCATCCCTCCACTACGTGACATTCGGAACATTCGCCCTTTTTCGGGCGGGCGGCAAATTGCCCCTTGTGAGGATCTGCCGTGTGACAATCCGAGCAATTCTCGAATGCCAGTGGCTTCTTGAAATCCCCGCCGACGTGGCAAGAGGTGCAATTCAACGCGGTGTGCTTTCCCAGTAGAGGATATTTCGTTTTGGAGTGATCGAATGCAAATCCGGGCATCACTTTCTTCCAACCAGCGGTGCTGTGGCACTGCTCGCATGTCTGCTTGAATGCGCCATGATGCGGATCCAAGTGACAGGCTGTGCAAGTCGAAAAATGCATGTCCTTGAACCGCGCAGGCCCCCCGGCGACGTCCGGCTTGTGGCATTTCTCGCAATTCACCTGAACGTGCAAGCCGGTCAAGGGATAGCGTGTCTTCGAGTGATCGAATTGTTTCGCAGCTTTCCAGTCGCTTACGTTATGGCATCTCTGGCAGTCCGTCCCCAATTGGCCCTTATGAAAATCTTCGTGGCAGGTGGCGCAGTTCGCGGAGAGCCCAATATAGGATCGAGAAACATCTTTTTGCGCGATGAGGCCTTTGATCGTCGGGGAAATATGGGCCGGCGTGTGGCATTTCTCGCAAGCGACTGGCGCGTGCTTGCCTTCGAGCGCGTATCCCGTTTGGCGGTGATCAAACTGCCTGAATGTTGGTTGCCAATGGATGAGAGAGAAATCCACACCGTTATGTTCCAAATGGCAGCGAACACAATCCTTACTATTGGGATTCTTGATTCCCAACAGCGCGTGGTAGCCGTGGCCTTCGGATAGCAGCCGCGCGATTTCCTTGTGACAGTCAAGGCACTTGAAGGTGGGTGTGCTTGCTCCGAACTGGTGACAGCTTGCGCATTTGGTGACTCCGTTCAGGTCCTTATGCGCCTTGGAAAGTGGCCCCGGGGAAATTTGAGCAGCAACCGGCCCGCCCGCGATCGTGAGAAAAGAGAAGAGAAAAAACAGAGCCAGGTAAGGCCGGCACACCCGGCGGATTTCACAAGAGAGGGCTACGCTCGCGCGATTGAGCATGCCGGACAACTACTCCTTTGTAATTGTCGGGAACTGTGACCTGGGCGGATAGGCGTAAGAACTCTAGCACGTCGGCATGACGCTGCGTTCAGGAACGACTGTAGTTGTGCCCATCCAGAAAAGAGGGGGTCTCGTTCAAAGGGCCATCCGATGGGATTTGCGAGCGAACGGACTCGATAGTGGCATCGGATCAATTCACTGCCTGGCCGCCGGAACGAAGTGCTTTCGCAGAGTTTCGATGAAAGATTCTTCCAGAGTCCCGTTGGAATCCAGCGCCCACCACTCCCGTGGTGTCACGAGTTTATCCTTTGACTCACCGTAACCACGGAAATGGACCTTGAGGATTGTTCGAGCGTAACCTTCGTCGACAAGAGTCGTCAGGACTTGAATCGTTGCCACGCCTCTGTCCCATTCAATTCCGCGAGGCATGGAGTCTTGTTTGATCAATCCAAGCAACTCATCTTTGGTCAGGTCACGCAAAAAAGTCCATGAACTTTCGTTCAGATTCTCGTCGCGGATTTTCCAGCGAAGCTCGCGCACCCGGGCTTGCAGCGTCTCCTGGACATCAAGAATGCCCGCCCGGACTTCCAGGCATTCCACTGGTGTGTCCGCGCCCCTCTCAACCTGCCCCTTCTTCTTTTTCGGAGCCTGAGATTTCGGTTCTGGCGGGGTACTGGAATTCCTGCAAGGACGAATCGTGTCATGGGCGTTTTGAGACTGCATTTCGGGCGCCCGCCCGGATGACAAATAATAACCAACCGGATTCACATTTATGCAAATGAGTATCGCTGCATGTCCAAGGATTGCTGGGGGGAAGTGTCTCACCTTCGATGCTCTATGCAATGCACTCCACAAACGTATTACTCGGCACATCCAAACGCAAGCACATGTTCTATCAATCGTCAAAACTCCCCGCTCCATTCGAATCTAAAGCGTTGGGTAATTCTCTTCCGACCCTTCCTCAAGAGCGCATCCTAGGGCATGCATTCGGAGAATCAATGGTTCCATTTTCCACGCTTCCCAGGGCAAGCGCCCCGCACCGTCTCGCTGCAGTCGTCCTCTTGAATTGATTGCAATCGGATTCGGCCACCAGAGTGGATCCTTGTTGGAGTCTTTCGCTTGAGCAACTGCCCCAAGAGCAGGGGCGTTTGGACACCCCCTCTGGCTCAACAGATTCTTCAAAAGTCCCTGGACTTGTTTATTCAACTAAGGGTGAATGATCGGCAGGAGGCGAATAAAGGACTTGCACACCATGGCGCGCTGGGACGAAGTGCGCGCCGTGAGCGACCCTTTGCGTGTGACTCAAGGCTTGTAGATCCAGGTGCTCGCCGTTGCGGGCAAGCCGCCTCCGCTATCGGAGTATCCTCCTGTGATCAAAGTCTTGCCGTCAGGAAACACGGTTGCGGACGCAAAGAACCTTGCTGATCCCAGGCTGCCTTCCACCTTGCTGAAGTTTGCCTTTGTCTCGTCATAGACCTCGACGAAACTAGCGCCCCCAGCGATCAGCACTTTGCCGTTGAATAGCAACACTACGGCGTTGGGTAATTTGAACCGCGGGGTATTCATTGCCCCGGTGACGCTGAACGTGCCGGTACCAGGGTCGTATACTTCTGCGCTTGAATATTTCCCCCGCCAGTCCCGGTTGTCGGAGCCGCCGACCACCAGGACTTTCCCGCTCGGAAGCAGGACAGCAGCATGTTTGTGACGACCCACGGTCATCGGGCCCGTGGGCGTAAATTTGCCCGTTGCGGGATCGTATATTTCCGCGCTGCGATAAACCGTTTGAGACGGATAATGGCCCGAGCCTCCGCCCACGATCAATACTTTGCCATTCTTGAGAGCTGTGGCCGTTTGCACTCCACGAGGCTCTGCCATGTCGCCGGTTAGGACAAATTTCCCGGCTACTGGATTGTAGATTTCCGCGCTGGCCAAGGCATTCCCCTGGCGGTCCACTCCGCCCGCCACCAGGACCTTTCCGTCCGGAAGCAGTGTCGCCGTGTTGTCTGCCCGTTCGATGATCATGTTCCCGGTAGGCGCGAATGTACCGATCGCGGGATCGTAGAGTTCTGCTGCTCGGCGGGCGTCGTACCGTCCCGTCCAACCACCTGCGATGAGGACCTTGCCGTTCTTCAAGAGTGTTGCAGTGTGCCCGGCCCTTCCAATCGTCATATCGCCAGTAGGCTGAAAACTCCCGGTTCGCGGATCATAGAGTTCCGCGCTCCTGTAGGGATTGTTCTCATTTCCGCTGCCAGCGAATCCGCCGGCGATGAGGACTTTGCCACTTGGCAGTAGGATTGACGTGTGGCTAGCACGTGCTACTTGCATGTGGGCTGTTTCCGCGACGGAACCGGCCGTGGAGGATGCAGAAGATCCAGCGAAGCAAAAAAAAGGGAAAATTATTACCGGGACTAGGAACAACCCCCTAACCCTTTTTGCAAATCGCGATCCCATCCAAGCCTCCTCTCCTTCACCTGTTGCAACACAAGACGCAGCCAAGCTGGAAAGTGTTAACCCTGTCCCTTCCTTTCTTCGCGGCCGCAGGCGGAAACCACTCGCCTCCTTCTCCCGAACCAGCTGCCGGCACATGCTGAAATCCATGAGTTTTTGTTGATTCTGGCGCCAAGACCAAACACCAGGCTGGCCCGGTCGGCTTCATCGAGTTGTCAGCCCGCGCATCGCCTTGAATAGAACGGGGCGCGGCGGTCGCCAGCAGAATCCGATCCGCGCCGATTCCCCGCGCCGTGCGACGGGCCTTCCCATAGTCTGGTTTTTGGACTACTTGGACTCGCCCCATTGCGGGTTCCGCAGCCCTCGCACTGAAAGGATGATGCCGAAGACCCCAAGCACACCGAGCGCGAAGAGCGTAAAAAGGAAGAAGTATGTGCCGGGCTTGGCGATGTTTACCAATCCCGTCGCCCTCAGGTGGAGGACAGCCATGCCCGCCGCAGCCATCCCTATGAGGAGGGTGATGATGTACCCCGATCGCCGTCCGGCGAGCACCAGAGTTCCGTAAAGCAAAATGGCCAGGATGGCCAGGGCAATGAGATTCATGGGCCCTGCCGTGTCCACCCCGCGGACGATGTCGTCCGCCACATGAAGAATTAGCAAGAGGATCGAGAGCAGGGAAGCGATGGTCAACATGACGCTGCGTTTCATTTGGTTTTCTCCATGCTGGATTTGTGAGTACCTCTCGCAATCTGTCAACGTGAGATCGGTGGAACCGAATCGTTGCGGACGAGCACTGGCAACGCGCGGCGCCCGCGGACCCTCCACAGCCAATAGAACATCGCGCCGAACAACAGCAGGATCGGCAGCGCGCGCATCGGCGCCGTAGTGAACGGCTCCGGGAGGATGGTCGCCACACGTCTACGGATGGAGAAGAATGATCCGGCCGCGATGAACAGCGCGAAGCACATTCGCCACAAATGACGCGCCAGACGCGGCCCGCCGTGTGGCACGCCGAACCTCAGGATGCGCACGTCGCCGGCAGCGGCCAGGAGCATGACCGTCGCGAGGAAAAAGTGCATCGGAAACGGGACGCCGTTGAGCAGGCCGCCCGGGCTGTAAAAGGCCTTCACGCCGCGCGCAATCGTGCTGAGCGCGAGTGCGACCACGACAGTCATCGCGGCAACATTGATGCGGCGGGTCCATGGCGAGATGGGACGGACGGTCGTCAGCGCCGTGCCGACGAAGTAGCCCGTCATGAAAAAGGCGAACACATTCGGGTCGCTGGGGTTCTTGCCAAACGCCAGGATCGAGGCGCTGGCGCCCATAACAAGCATAACGCAGACAAACAGCAGCCCACTGCGCCGATGAACTGTCCCGCCCTTTCTTGCCGATAGAGCGATGGTGCCGAGAACCAAAGCAAGCCCCCCGGCGGCGACGTGGATCGGTAACAACGTTCTCAGCAGGGCGTTCATCGGTTCGCGCTCCGCTTGTTCGCCGCTGCCGGTCGCTCGCGTTCTGTTTGCTCCGGCTCAAACCGCAGAATGTCGCCAGGCTGGCACGAGAGCACCTTGCAAATCGCATCGAGCGTGGAGAAGCGGATCGCGCGCGCCTTGCCGGTCTTGAGGATCGAGAGGTTGGCCAACGTCATTCCGACCCGGTCCGCGAGCTCGGTCAGCGTCATACGCCGATCGTGGAGTAGGTCGTCGAGTTTGACGGCGATCGCGATGTCACACCGTCCCTTCGAGGTCTTCGCGCATGAGCGTGCCTTCCGCGAACACCCGGGCCAGCAGGAACGTGAGGAGCACGGCGAGCCAGCCGTTGATCGAGAAACCGGCGTTGATGTGGAGCGGATGCGCCGGAGTGGAAACGGTCCTGGCGATTGCGCCGATCACGATGCTGAGAACGTTCAGAGCGAACAGCACCCAGGCGATCACCTGCAACCGGTGCGCGTTCGCGGCGACGAACGGGTCGCCCGCGCGAACCGTCTCAACGATTGCAAGCAACCGCTTCAGGACGGAATGATTGAGTGGAATCGCGGCGAGACCGAGCACGGCAATCGCACGCAGGCCCAAGACCAGTCGCGCTGCCTCAGGCGAAGGAGAGAGTTTGAAGGTGGTCATAATCCATCGCTCGTTCGGCATAACAACCAGCAGCGCGAGGATCGCGGCACCCCCCAGCCAATTCACGACGATCAGGATTCGCAGCACGATATGCGCGATCGGCAGCGCAGCGGAGGATGAGGCTGGCGTTGACATGATTCACCCCCTTTAGTATCGATTATCAATAACAGATTTATCGATTATCGTCAATAAGGATATTGAAAATCGATAATCAGCCTCATATCCGCCGACGGATTCAAATGCCTGTATGAAGTGTGCATCTCTGAACCAGATGGCAGTGGCTATTCAAACCTATGGATTCTCGTGGATTCTAAGTGATTGCCGTTGGAGTATTTGCGGCCTGCTTTTTGAACTCTGTTGAACTTTGTTGAAGTTGGAGGCATTCGCGGCTACAGAATTATCTACAGTCACAGATGAGCCGGCTCTTCCATCGGTCCTGAGTTTTGGCAAACGACAGGACTCCGTTGGTGGAGATTGATTTTGTAGAGTGGAGAAGAAACGTGAAAATAAGGTCAAACAAACCAGTCAAGTTCAAGAACCCGACGTTCGCCCGTTCGGGACGAACATCGGGCACCCCGAGCAAAAGCTAATTCAAAATCGAAGCAGAACTGCGCCCCCATTTCCTAGGGCTTCTTGTTCTTTTCGTCCCAGATCTTTGGTTCCCACAATTCGACTTTGTTTCCATCCGGATCTATGACCCAAGCAAAGATCCCGTTCTCGTGGAATTCGGGACCCTTCAAGATCTCGATGCCGCCATTCTTTAGTTGAGCGATCATTTCTTCCATATTGTCGATTCGATAGTTAATCATGAAACTCGACTCACTGGGACCGAACCATTTCGTGCCCGGCTCTGCGACAACCCATGCCGTAGCACCCTTATCCTCTGCCTTGTCCTCCGTCCACTCAAGGGCGGCGCCTCCCCAGTCCTCAAGCTTGATGCCGAGATTGTTCTTGTACCATTCGCGAAGAGCTTTATTGTCGGTTTTCGCTTTAAAGAACACGCCGCCAATTCCAGTGATTCTAGCCATTGTCTTTCCTCTCTCTTGGTTAAATTTCTGTCCGCCAACAGGAATACAGAGCTCCAATTTCTAATTGTCCCAATCGCAGAGGCTTCTCTCATTCGTGAACATTTCAAGCGTCACTGCGCGGGGATTGGCAGTGCTTCACGCCATCGCAGGGGTCTGCGCTGAGTCCGGCCGCGCCTTCTTTCGCAGAACCGCTGCCGAAATCAACGTGATCAGCAGGCCGACTGGGAACGGTTCGATAAACGTGAACAGCACATTGTAAAGCGGATTCGCGTACATTACTTTCATCTGTTGAATTTCATCGATTTTCGCCTGCACCACTTGCGCGCTCGCGCCGGACGCCTGCGCCTTGGAAATCATGGACGCGGAATACGTATCCATGAAGTCCCGAAAGACCGTGTGAGACAAAACTTCCCACGTCCCCACGTAGAACACGCAGGAAATCAGGGTGATACAGATTCCAACACCAAACGCCTTCCCGAAGGTGATGTGGCCTCCCGCCACGTTATCGCGATACGAGCGGATGCCGAAATATACCAGGAGGAATGACAGCACGATTGACGTGTAGCCAAGGATCAATGCTTTGTCGAACCCTATCCGGTGGAAAAACGGAATCGTGCAGACCATCAGCAACGACGAGATCAAGCCGGAAATGAGCCCGAATGTGACGATTGTCTTTTTCACTTTCATGTCCTCCGATAATTGAAGATTGACGACTCGCGCAATCTAGCTCGCAGCCAGCGGAATTGTCGTCATCCTTTCGGGTGATTTTGGCCGCGAAGGCCCAAAATCATGCCTTGGAGTGAGCTAGCTGCCATCAAGAGCCGTCCTCTGGAATCACGTTCACGGTATCAAGCCGAATTCCTTGCCCAATTGCACGGCTTGCGTCCGGCGCTTCGCGCCAAGCTTATCGAAAACGCGGCTGGAGTGGGTCTTCACCGTGTTCTCGCTCACAAAGAGCTTCTCCGCGAT
>JBGOTC010000003.1:0-32905 GCA_041476305.1 Terriglobia bacterium | reverse complement strand
TCGATCAGCTCGCCGAGGATTTGTCCGCGATTTTGAAGGACGCTTCGGAAAAAGGAAGTGGAGACGACGTCACGTTTGGAATTATGCGCCGCGTGGATGCCGAGGAGATGGCCATGGCCGACTATGTCCCGAAAAAAGAGTACGAATCCGCGCGCCACAAACTCGACGCGCGCTTTCAGGAAATCGATCGCCGCATCACCCTGCTGTGGTGGATGCTCGTTCCCGTGCTCGCCGTCGCCGTGGCCTGCCTGGCCCTGACCATCGCGTTTCATTACAAGGTCGTGCCCGGCGCTTCGCCGGCGGTTACGCAGCCCGCGCCGCCGAAAACGGAAACGAAACCTCCCGCGGCCAAGCCTCCCGAAACCAACGCGCCGCCCCCCAAAAAACAGGGGCAGTAGAATTTCTCCAATTCAAATTCAGTTGCGCGCTCCAAAGCCGTGTTTTTGTCTGCAACGACGGCAGAACGCCACCGCCTCGGCGTTATCCACGCGATGGCTCACCGGCGCGAGCGTTTTCAAATACGCGAAAATTGCCGCCAGATCCTCGTCCGTCATGCCGCTGTAAGTGGTCCACGGCATGATGGGGTTCAGCTCGCGCGCTCCCACCATTCCATTTCGCATCGCGCTCATGAACATCGGCGCGTCATAATAAGGAATCCCCGAGGGGTCCGGCGTCAGGTTCGCGCTTGCCACGCGGCCGAACGCTCCCGTCAAAATAAATCCTCCACTGAATTCCAGTTCCTTCATGCGCTTCCCGCGCTTCGTCATGGGAGTGTGGCAGTCCGCGCACGCCGCCACCTCCGTCAGATACGCGCCGCGCTTTTCCGGCGTCGAAAGGTCCGGCTCCGGCACCGCGCCACGCAGCGGCCGCGGGAGTTCGCGGATCATCAGCTTCACTTCCGGGTTCAACTTTGTCGGCGGCAGCGCGTTCCGCACCGGCGGCAGCGCGCGCAAATAAACAATGATGGACGCGACGTCCTCATCCGAGAGCGTCCGGAATCGCTGATAGGGCATCCCCGGAAAAAGCGCGCGCCCATCATGGCCCACGCCTTCGCGGATCGCCCGCGCCAGTTGGTCGTCCGTCCAATTGCCCGCTCCGGTTTCCGCGTCGGGCGTCAGGTTCGGCGCCACCACCCGCCCCGGCATGTCCTCCAGCGGCAGCAATTGGCCCGAGCCCACGCGCCCAGCGGTGAGTGGCGAAACGCGCGCCGCCGCGTCGTGCGGCGTGTGGCATTCCATGCACGCGCTCACGTTTTCCGCCAGATATTTCCCGCGCGCGAGCCGCGCCGCTGTGCGCTCCATGGTGCGCGATGTCGTCACGCGCGCCCGCGGGCCAATCACCGCGCGACATCCGAGCGCCAGCGCAATCGCGGTCGCCGCGAGAGCAATCATCCCGGCGGCGGCCCGCCGCTTTGCTTTCCCGTTCCGCCTAATCCTCTCCACCATCGCGCGCGGATAATACCACCACCGCAATTCGCCGCGGAGATTTCGCTCGCCGCGCGGCTTTGAGGTACCGGGCCCCCTCGGTTAAGCTACCCGCCTGATGTCGCGCAGGAAAAAACCGCGCCGCGGCGCTCCTGAATTCGTACAACAGTTCACGCCTAAGCCGGGTTCGCAACCCGCGTCCAGCGCGGCGACTCCCCCGCGCGGCACTCTCGCGCGGTTTCGCGCGCCCCTCGTCGCCCTCGCGCTCGCCGCGATTGCTTTCCTCGCCTACTCCAACTCATTCCACACCGGATTCGCGCAGGACAACCGCATCCTCATCCTCAAGGACGCGCGCGTCCACGCGGCCACCGGCGAAAATCTCGACCTCATCCTCAACCGCACTTACTGGTGGCCGGAAAATGAAAGCGCGCTTTATCGCCCCGTCACCACGCTCACTTATCTTTTCAATTACGCCATCCTCGGCAACGCCGACGCGCCCGCCGGCTACCACTGGTTCAACTTCCTTCTCCACGCCGCGAATGTTTTCCTGGTTTATCTCCTCGCGCTGCGCCTGCTGAAAACGCACTGGCCGCCGTTCTTCATCGCCGCGCTGTGGGCCGTGCATCCGGTCGCCACCGAGTCCGTCACCAACATCATCGGCCGCTCCGATCTGCTCGCGGCCTTCGCGCTCCTCAGTGGCTTCCTCCTCTATTTGAAAAGCGCGGACGCATCCGGTTGGCGCCGCCTCCCCTGGCTCGCCGCGCTCGCGGGCGTCACCGCGCTCGGCGTCTTCTCCAAGGAAAGCGCCGTCGCCATCCTCGGCGTCATCGCGCTCTACGAGCTCACCTGGTGGCGCGAGCGCCGCCAGTGGCGCGCGCTCCTCGCTGGCTCGCTCGCCATCGCGCTCCCGCTCGCCGCCATGCTCTACCAGCGCGCCGCGGTGATGGCCGCCGCCACGCCCACGGTTTTCAACTTCGTGGATAATCCGCTCCTCGGCGCGCACTCACTCGCCGAGCGGCTCACGCCCGTCGCGGTCATGGCCAAATACATCTGGCTGCTCGCGTGGCCCGCGAAACTTTCCTGCGACTACTCCTACGCGCAAATCCCGCTCTCGACCGGCGCGCTCCGCGATTGGATCGCCTGGCTCGTTGTCGCCGCCGTGGCCGCCGCAATCGCGTTGCAGTTCCGGCGCAACCGCCTCTACTTTTTCTTCGGCGCGTTCGCCTTCGTCGTTTTTGTGCCGGTGTCGAACCTGCTCGTCCTCACCGGCACCATCATGGCCGAGCGCTTTCTCTACCTGCCCTCCCTCGGCTTTGCCGCGTGCCTGGTGATGGCCCTCTTCGCGGCCGGCCAGCGCTTCGGAGTCAAACTCCTCGCCCCCATCGCGCTCGCGCTCATCATCGCCGCGCTCGGCCTCCGCACCTGTGAGCGCAACTTCGATTGGCAAAGCGACCTCACGCTCTGGACCGCCGCCGGAAAAACTTCGCCAGCGAGCGCGAAGGTCCACAGCGCCATCGCGTTCAACCTGAGCGAGTCCGACCCCACCCACTCCAACATTTACAATGTCATCGAGGAGTCGGACAAAGCCCTGGCCATCCTCGATCCGCTGCCCGATTCACTGAACCAGTTGCCCATCTACGTGAATGGCGGCGCCTACTACCTGAAAAAGGGCGACCTCCTCGCGCGGCCCGGCGCCGAGGGCCAGCCCGCCACTTCGTCGGAAAGCCGGCTCGCCTGGCAGCGCGCGCTGCAGATCCTGCTGCGCGGCGTGAGCATCAACAACGTGTTTGGCGAAGCCTATAAACAGGCCGACCTCGCGCGCGGAAAGCTCGCGTCTGAAATCCCGCCCGTCGGCTCGCCCGAACTGTTTCAGAAACTGAGCATCGCCTACCAGCGCCTCGGCGACCTCCAGAAAGCCTACGATGCCGCGCTCCAGGCGCGCGTGTACGCCCCGCATCGCACCGACTCCTATTTCACGCTCGCGAACATCCTCATGAGCGGCGGCCACAAGGAAGAAGCCGCGGTCGCGCTCGTCGAAGCGTCCTTAATCTCCGGCAACCGCGCCATCCTCGGCCAGTTGCAAAAGCTCTATCAGGTCAGCGGACTCGACCCTCAGGGCTGCGCCTTCGCGGCATCTCCCGGCGGCCCCATCCTGAATGTTGCGTGCGCGCCGGTGAAGAAAGAGCTTTGCGCCGCTTCGTCCGACCTCTACTCGCTCTACCTGCAGGTCCGCCGCCTCGATCTCGCCGACCAGGCCAAGTCCGCGGCCTTGCGCGATTTCGGCTGCCCCGCGGATTTGATTCGGTAAATTCCTTAGGCTGAAACGTAGCGCCGCTCTTTAGAGCGGCAGCCGTGGAACTCACGAACAAATCTGCTGGTCTGAAGACCAGCGCTACACGGGAGCAAGCAAGGCCCCGCATTTATCTGGTGCCGCGGGGGGTCAGAACGACGGCTTCCCATCCACCAACATTTTGGAGATCTCGAATTTCACGTTGACCAGGTAATTGGGGCTGGGTGGGGTCCCAAAACTCGAAGGCGCCGCCGGGGACGGTGATTGGAATTGAATGTCGAAGAACTTTGCCCCTTCTTTGATGACGGTCGCGCCGTCCTTCACGCGGGGGAATATCAGATCGTATTGGTAGTTTCTTGCATATCTCGAATCCACACGGAGAGCCTCAACTCTGTCTCCGGTTTCCGTTATAAGCCGTAGATTCAGCCCGGTCGCGCCATTGTGAACCGATCCGAACATGATTCCTATGTTCAGGAGCGTGGCGTCATCAACATCTGCCCTGGAATAGTCGACGTTTATCAGGATCATGTGATCGTACTTACGGCTTAGTATCTCCTCTGCCTGGCCGTCGAACACTTTCCGCTTATCTTCGTCCATCGTGTCGTATTTCTGGTCCAGTTGCTGTTTCCTCACTAGGGCTTCGCGAATGGGCAGTGCTGAGCGAACCTGAACCACAAAGACAATGGTTTGCGCAATTGCGGGCGCCCTCCATGTCTTTGCCCAGGGCGAATCAGAAAGCATCTTCTCGCACTCAGCCCTTGTCCACAATTTCCAGTCTTTCGTGGCCCAAAAATCGTCGGCCGCTGTGGCCGTCAATGCGATGGCCAGCAGAAGCAAGCCACACATCAGGAATCGCCGCGACACTCTCACCTCCCATCGGGAAAACGTCTCTGAGAGCCCAACCGTGGCGAATCTAACCCTGGAAGTCTTGCACTTCAAGCCCAACATTCGCCTTCTCGGGTGGAGCAGGTGTCAAGACGCTTCCAGGCCCGCCGCAGGTCCACCAATCTTGAGAGCGGGAGAGCCCGTTCGGACCAAAGGTGGATCAGCAGCGATCTTCTTTAGTAATCACCCTTTGTGGTCAGAAAACACCATCTGCCCATCATACTATTCTCTTGTATTTACAATAAGTAACTGGGTATTGTTACGCTCCAATCGTGTGGGTGAAGATTCTGATATGCTTGAGATGGTGGCGTTCCGGGGTATTTGCGATCCCCCGAACTAAGTGTTTTCAAGATCCGCGAAAAAGAACGGAGCATTTTGGCTGGCACTGGATTGATTTCAACGCACGAAATGAAGCTGATTATGAGCGTAAGGCCGACAGATTCATTAGCCAGCCGACCAAGAACGTGTTTCACGAATGTCCGCGCAAGCGCGGTGACCTCTTGAGATACGACACCGTAACAAATGAACTAGCAGTAATTTCGTCGGATATGATTATTCGGACGTATTTTACACCGAGGTTTTGTTCCACTGCTCCCACGATCCTAGTCGCAGCCAAGAAATGTCATGACGAAGCGACGCACATGGCCTACGTACAGAAAGTGTGTAACCAACATTAATGGCTCAAACTGACATAAAATACCTTTGTCCTGTCTGCGGCTTTCTCATGGACTATCCAGCAGATGATTTCAATATCTGTCCATCATGTGGAGTCGAGTTTGGCGCCGAAACTGTTGTCCACACTATCGATGAACTGCGGAAAAATTGGCTAAACCACGGAGCCAAGTGGTCTAGCTATGCAATCCCTATGCCTATTGGATGGGATTTAGGCCTGCAACTAAGAAATTTACAATTTATGTCGAGCACGATCAAAATCAGTGAAACAGTTCAGACAATCTCATGGCTCAGTGAACCAAACTTTGCAACCGTGCAAATACGAGCGTAGGGAGAGCAATGCCTAAACTTCTTACCCTAGTTGTTTGCGAAAAAATCATTGTGGATGACTCGAACAATGCAAGTCTGATCGTGCTGATGCAAAACATCAGCGCCTCTCTCATTGGCAATAAGAAAATAGAAGTCCCGAAGGACGCGGTCACCCCACAAGCGTGGGCTGTCTTTTCTCTGTGGCTTGCGACGGAGCAAGAGATCGGGAATGAATTCGTCCAGGTCACACAAGTTCTTTGGCCTGATGAGACTGAATTCAAAAGAACAGAATTGCCATTTACTCTGAGTGCGATGCACCAGGTTCGAGTAAACATCATTGGATTTCCGATTGGGCAGATTGGCACTGTTACCGTGAGAGTCTGGTTGGAAGTAGATTCGAAACCAGTGACAGAACCCGCGTATTGGCCTGTCAATGTCGCCCATGAAATGACAAAGGGGACGGGGGAATAAAATTCTCTCGCACGCGGAAATAACCCATCTGTTGTCCACCCTCGGAGCACAACCGGTGGAGTCTTGGCCCTTTCTGGCAATTCGAAATGATTTCCCCTCATTCGACGTCATTCGAATACTAATTAGTAAATAGTCCTTGACTGCCGTGTACCCTTAAACTAACATCGCGCATGGCCCCATTACCGTGTACCCCTGAACCCGCTCAAAGGGGCATTCCCCCCTTCGACCCTGAGCGTAGTCGAAGGGTAACATCTCGCATGTTTGCGGTCTTCTGCACCCCTGGGCCCGCCGTTCGCTCGCTTTCCCAGAGTCCGACTCGGGCGGAAAGGGCTGCACGCCATGACGATCGAGTCACTAGCCACTCCCCACTGCACTTAACTCCTTTAGAATGCGCAGTTACGAGTTTTGCGTCTGTAACTCCTTTAGATAGTGCAGTTACAAACCCTGCCGCATCTATCTCAAAACACCAGACTTTAAGCCGTGCAGAATGTGCAGTTACGAGACTTGCGTCCGTAACTCCTTTAGAATGCGCAGTTACAGGAACACCCGGGGAGGGGGCGCGTCTTCCGCGTCCCGATGGATCTTATCGGGAGGGCCACAAAAGCGTAAACCCATACAGCTCATACTCTTACGCATTTCCGTGCCTGCAAACCCTTATGGCTCACACTCTTACAAATACATGGGGGGGGCGCCATACGGGGTGAGCGGGCATTTCCACTTCAATTCCAAGGCTGCCACCCTGAAGGGATGGCGCTACATAACCCACAGCGCTTTGTATCATGGTGCGCCATCCTGTATATTTCGGCAGAAAAGCATGTCCGACATACTACGCACGGGTCAGAGTGTCTTCACCATCCCGCAGCAAACGCCCATCTCCATCTCCGGATTTATCGCGCGCGGCGGCCAGGGAGAGGTTTACTGCGCCGACCTGGGGGGCCAGCCCGTCGCGGTGAAATGGTATTTTTCCAACTATCCGCACCAGGCGGAACTGCACCAGCGCATTTCGGACCTGGTGAGCCTCGGCGCGCCTTCGGAAAGTTTTCTGTGGCCCTTCGCGCTGGTGGCCGCTCCCGGCGTGCCGGTGTTCGGTTACGTGATGCCGTTCGTGGGCGCTCCCTTCACCAGCTTGCCGGCCATCTGGCATTCCGAGCCGCGGCCTCCGCAGCGCGTGCTGGCCGCGGTGGGCATGAACCTGGCGCACAGTTTTGTGCAGCTGCACGCCAAGGGATTGTGCTACCGCGACATCAGCGACGGCAATATCTTCTACCATCCCGTGACCGGGGATATCCGCATCGCGGACAACGACAACGTGGGAGTGAAGGACCGTCCCGGCGAAGTGGCCGGCACGCGGGGATACATGGCTCCGGAAGTGGTGCGCCGCGAGGCGGTGCCCAGCCGCACCACCGACCTGCACTCGCTGGCGGTGGTGCTGTTCCAGGTTTTGATGCTGCAGCACCCGCTGGTCGGCAAGCGGGAATTGGAAAGCCCGCTGCACATGAGCGAGGAAAACCAGATCTATTTCTACGGGAAGGCTCCCGTTTTCATTTTCGATCCCGCGGACCACTCGAACGAGCTGATCCCCGGGCACAGCGACTACGCGGACGCGCTCGCCGCCTGGCCGGTTTATCCGGCGTTCCTGCGCGAGCTGTTCACGCGCGCGTTCACCGAGGGGCTGCGCGACCCGGAGAACGGCCGCGTGACGGACGGGGAGTGGCGGCGAGCCTTCGCGCGGCTGCGCGATTCGATTTTTTACTGTCCGGCGTGCGGCGAGGAGAATTTCCTGGATGAAGACGCGGTGCGCGCCGCGGCGGGCGCCATGCCTCCCTGCCGCCACTGCGCGGCGGTGCCGCCGATCCCGCCGCACATCAAGTTCGGCTCCGGGCGCGTGATGCTGAACCGCGATACGCAGCTTTTTCCGCATCACGTGGATAGCCGCCGCGCGTATGACTTTTCGCGGCCGGTGGCGGCGGTGACGGCGACGCCTCCGCCGGTGCTGCAGAATTTATCGGCGCAGAAATGGACCCTGCGCACCACGGAGGGAGGGATTTCGGAAATTCTGCCCGGCGCCGCCGCGCCGCTTCCCGACCGCAGTACAATTAACTTCGGGTCCACGGAGGGCGTGGTGAGGCTCTAGGCCGCCGCGCTTTTCCCGCTCAAAAAATGAACGATCTGGCGCGGCAAAAATTAATCCGGCTGATGGACGCGGAATCGGAATCCGCTTTGGAAGATACCGAGCGGTTTGAGGCGCTGTTGCGCGATTACTGCGGCGATTGCAAGCAGGAGATCTCCGCGCTGATGGCCGCGCTGGAAGAAGACGTGCCGCGCGATTTGCGCCTGCGGCAGAACGAGCCTTACGCGCTCTTGACCGCGCGGCTCGCGGCGCGGTTGCTGGAAGAGCGCAGCATCTTCCCCGAGGCGGCGCAGTGGGCGGTGGAAACCTGGGCCGTCGCGCTGGAGATCGCTCCGGGAAGCAACCGCCACCCGGCGGCGGCCCCGCTGGTGGTGGTTTCGGAAAATTTTGCGCCGGCGCAAAAATCAGTCTCCGCTCCGCTGATTCAGTCAACGCCGGCCGCGCCGCCGAGTGGAAACACCGTTTTCTGCGTTTCCTGCGGCGCGCCTGACAATCTGGGATCGGTTTTTTGCATGGCGTGCGGAGCGAGGCTGTTTTATCCCGACGCGGCGCCGCCTAGCGCTACGCCGGACGCAGCTCCAGATTGGTGAGTTGGGCTGAATTGGAGATTTCAGTGTGCAGCGCGCCCGCCGCGCGCCCGGTTCAGGATCCCGGTTGGCGGCGAGGGTTAGCCGTAACGGGCAAACTCGGCAGATAGCGCTTGCGCAATTCCGCCATGGTCATCATGCCCTTGCGGACGTGTTGAGCCACCAGTGAGCCGTCGCTTCTTTTTCCGTAAACCACGAAGATCGTGTCGCCGGTGCGGAAATCCGTGAGCTTGAGCGGCTTGTTGTCTTCGCCGACGAATTGAGTCTTGTCTTCCACGTCGAGCGTCGCGGTGATTTGCGTCGCGCGGAGCAACACCAGCGCGTGATGTGTGCGGTCAATGCTGGAGATGACGAAGAACTCGTCGGTCGAGGGACCGGTCAGCTTCGCCGGCGCTGCGGAAGATTTCCCCGGAGCGCCGTTTCCTCCGCGGCGGCCGGACCCATCTCCGCGCTGGCCCTGCGGATTCGATTGCGCGCCTTCGGGCCGCGGTTGTTGCGCGCCGGACTGATCCCGGCGCCCACCGCCACGACCGCCGCGGCGGCCCTGGCCCTGCTGGTCCTGGGCAATGGCGAAATTCGCCGAGCCGAGAAAAAGCGCGGCAGCCAAAACAACGTATAAGAAGTTCCGAAGTTTATTCATAGCGTAGAGCCTCAATGGGATCGAGCGACGCGGCTTTGCGCGCCGGGTAATAACCGAAGATAACGCCAACGGCCGCGGAGAAGGCCACGGCGATGAACACGGTGTAAAGCGGAATGAGCGTGGGCCATCGCAGAATGGTGGAAAGGACGCTCGAGGCGATATAGCCGAAGCCCACTCCGATGGCTCCGCCAAACATGCTGAGCGTGATGGCCTCGCTGAGGAACTGGCGGCGGACGTCGTGCTCGGTGGCGCCGACGGCCATGCGCACGCCGATTTCGCGGGTGCGTTCCGTGACGGAGACCAGCATGATGTTCATGATGCCGATGCCGCCGACGACGAGAGAAACGCTGGCGATGGCGGCGAGGAGCACGCGCATCACGGCCTGGGCCTGGTCGCGGGTCTGGGCGATGTCCGCGGGGACGCGGATGATGAAGTCGTCGGGCTCATCGGCGCGGAGGTGATGGCGCTGGCGCAGGAGGGCGGCAATTTGCGCCTGCGCAACTTCCATCTGCTCGGGTGAAACGGCGGACACGGTGATGTTCTGCAGCCAGGTGATGCCGGAGATTTTTTTCTGCACAGTGGTGTACGGCAGGATCATGGTGTCGTCCTGATCCTGTCCGAAGGTGGACTGGCCCTTGGCGACCAGTTGGCCGATGACGCGGAAGGGAATGCTGGAGACGCGAATGGTCTGGCCGACGGGGTTGCGTTCGCCAAACAGGTTTTGCGCCACGGTGCGGCCGATGATGCAGACATCGGCGCCCATGTCCACGTCCTGATCGCTGAAGGAAGAGCCGCGCTGCAGCGGCCAGTGGCGGATCTGAAGGAAGTCCGGAGAAGCGCCGGTGACGCGCGTGAACCAGTTCTGATTGCCGAAAACGATTTGAACGCCGGCCATGACGCCGGGAGAGACGCGGCTTACGGAAGAGATTTGTTCCGCAATGGCCTTGGCGTCGCCGACGGTCAGGGACTTGTTGGCCTGGCTGCCAAGGCGAACGCCGCCCTGATTGACGCTGCCGGCATTGATGGTGATGACGTTTTCGCCGAGGCTCTGGATCTGATCCTGCACCTGCTGCGAAGCGCCCTGGCCAATGGCCACGGTGCAGATAACCGCGCCGACACCAATGATGATGCCGAGCATGGTCAGCGCGGTCCGCATCTTATTGCGGGCAAGCGCGCGGAATGCGACGCGAAGGACTTCGCTAATCTTCAACGACCGCCTCCGCGACCACCGCCGCCGCCCGGACCACCCGGTCCGCGACCGCCCTGGCCTCCACCAAACGGGCTTGCTCCGGTGGCGGCAGGACCTTTGCCGCCTTCGGCAAAGGTAATGAGCTGATCGTTTTCCTTGATGTTGCCTTCAATCATCTGGGTGTTCACGTAGTCGGTAATGCCGGTTCTGACTTCGATGGGCTTCAATTTCCCTTCAGGAGTGCGGGTCCACACGACCTGCCAGCCGCCGAGGTGATTGGAATAGGCCGCGCGCCGAATCTTGTTATCGGTATAGAGCTGGCGCAACTCCGTGAAAGCCATGTCGGGGACGAAGGAGAGCGCGGCGTTGGGGATCACGATGACGTTCTCCACCTGACCGGTGGGAATGGTGACGTAGGCCGTCTCGCTGGGCTTGATTTTTTCGTCGGGATTCTCAAAGTCGATCACCGTGTCGTAGGTGACGACGTTCTGGACGACGGAAGCGTTCAAGCGGACGGTGCTGACGCGGCCGTGGAACTGCTCGTTCGGGAAAGCGTCCACCTGAAAGGTGACTTCCGCGCCGACGTGAATGTTGCCGGTGTCGGACTCGTCGGTCTTGGCGTAAACCTGCATGCGCTTCAGGTCCTGGGCGATGGTGAAAACATTGGGGGCTTGAAGAGACGCGGCGACGGACTGGCCGACGGTGATGTTGCGCGCGATGACGATGCCTTCAATGGGGGAAATAATTGTGGAGTAGCGGAGGTTTGTTTCCGCCTGGCTCAGCGAGCCGCGATTGGCCTCCACTTGGGCCTTGGCCTGGTTCAATTGCGCTTTAATCTGCTCCAACTGCGATCTGGCCTGAGTGACCTGCGCCTGCGACTGGCGCAACGAGGCTTCTGCCTGCGCGAGTTGCGACGCCGCGAGGTCATCCTGCTCCTTGGAGAAAACGCCTTGCGTGGCCAGGTCATGCGCGCGCCTTGCGTTGGCGCGCTGGTAATCGGCGTCGGCCTGAAGTCTGGCGACGTTGGCCAAATCGGCCTGGATGGTGGCTTCCATGGTGTGGATGTTGGCCTCGGCGTTCTGCTGATTGGCAAGGGCGTTGTTCAAGTTGCCGCGCGCAGTGGTGTATTGCGCCTCGTAGTAGGAGGGATCGAGCTGCGCCAGGACCTGGTTGGCGTGGACGCGAGTGTTGAAGTCGGCGAAAACGTAAAGCACGGTGCCGGAAATGAAGGAGCCCACGGGCACGGTGGTGAGGGGATTGACCGAGCCGGTGGCCTGGACGACGGCGGTGATGGAGCCGCGGCGGACGGGCGCCATCGTGTATTTTACTTCGGGTGTGCGGCCGCGGTAGTAATAAACCGGCGGGACGGCAACGACGACGAGAACGAGTAAAGAGGCAACAATGCGATGATTCGCAATAATTTTGGGCATTTTCATGGACGATTTACCTTATCCTAGCATCCGAAATATCCGCGCCAGCCCGGCAACAAGCTCTGGGAGAACCTCTCCGAAAAAGGCGGGTGCGCGGCAAGTGCTTCGCAGGTCCCGCTATCTGTGAGACGTATTCGCGGTGAAGCTGGTTACGGGGGGTGGGACGCACTCCCCAAGGGCCGAAAGGCGGCCCATTATGCCCGAAAACCGGCCAAGGAGGAAACTCATGAGGAAGTTGGGGATGGCTCTGCTGATTTGCGCATTCATTTTGGCGGCGGCAATGGCGCCGCAGGGCGCGATGGCGCAAGGGAAGCCTGCAATGGCGGCGAATGTGTATCCGATACAGGAAGGATTCGTGGATGCCCGCGGGATCTTCCTCTATTACAAGACGATTGGGCGCGGGGCGCCGCTGGTGATTGTGCATGGAGGGCCGGGAGCGTCGCACGACTACTTCCTGCCCTACCTTTTGCCGCTGGCGGCGCACCACCGGCTGATCTTTATTGATGAACGCGGCTCGGGGCGATCGGGAAAGCTGGAGGACCCCAAAGGCTACACCGTGGAAAACATGGTGGAAGATGTGGAAGCGGTGCGCGTGGCTCTGGGGCTGGGAAAGATTTCGCTGCTGGGACATTCCTACGGCGGGGTGCTAGCGCAGGCGTACGCGTTGAAGTACCAACAGAACCTGACGCACCTGATCCTGTGCAGCACGTTTTCCAGCACGAAGGCGATTAACGACGTGTTTGTGAAGATGAAGGCGAACATGCCCGCGGAGTTGCGCGAGCGGATCAACAAGATGGAAGCGGAGGGGCTGTTCGGGCACGGGAAGGACTACGAGAAGTACCGCTACACTGCCGATTACATGATCGCGGCGTGGGGCGAGGGGTATTTACCGTACCTTTATCAGAACCATCCGGACGCGAACTTCGATCCGGTGGCGATGGGAAACACTGCGTGGGACCTTTACCGGGAGATGTGGGGGTCGCACGGCGAATATGTGATTGACGGGAACCTGGCGTCGGTGGAGTACACGGAGAAGCTTTCGACGATTCACGTGCGGACATTAATTACGGTAGGCGACCACGACGAGTCCGATCCCGCGATGTCAAAGGTGATGCAGGAGAGAATCACGGGGTCGCAGTTGGTGATTCTGCCGAAGAGCGGGCACATGACGTTTGTGGATCAGCCGGGAATGTTTTTGAATGCTGTGGAGAATTTTTTGAAGCCGAGGGTGGAAGGGAAGATGTAGGTGGGTGAAAGACCCCGGGCGGGAGAAACGCGAAGGGCAAGGACAAATGCGAGATTCCTCGTCGTCCTGAAAGACGGACTCGCTCGGAATGACGGAATGGGCCGAGGAGGTTGGGGATTGATTGAGGGGTGGTAGGCAGCGCAGGGGCTCAGGGTCGCCGCGCAAGAACCGCGCGTCGCACCTTGCGCTACAGAAACCATTGGGCGCTAACGCGAAAAAAGGATAGCTGAGGTGGAGTTGGCACACAGGTCCTTCGCTCCGCTCAGGATGACACCGGGCAAAGACAGAAGAACAAATGTGAGATTCCTCGTCGTCCTGAAAGACGGACTCGCTCGGAATGACGGAATGGGTCTTGGGGCGAGTGTTGATTGAGGGATGGTAGGCTCGTGGGGGCTCGAACCCCAGACCTCCACCGTGTCAAGGTGGCGCTCTAACCAACTGAGCTACGAGCCTACTAGTTACCGATGGTTATTTTAGCACGGCAATACGGAAAGTTATTTAGCCGCCACAGCGTGAATCTGAGTTAGTCTTCGCGGAGGGTTTGGACGGGGGCAAGGCGGGCGGCGCGGCGCGAAGGAATGGCCGCGGCCAATAATGCGACGGTGCATAGGAAAAGCACCGCGACAGCAAGCGTGCCGGGATCTCCAGCGCCCACCTGAAATAACATGGCGCGGATGAGGCGCGCGCCAGCGAACGCTACGGCAAGTCCAACCAAAATTCCTGCGACAGTCCAACGCGCGGCGTGGCCGAGCGTCCACACGACGATGTGGCGGGGAGTGGCGCCGAGCGCCATGCGGATGCCGATTTCACGCGCGCGCTGCGCCACCAGGAAAGACATCACCCCGAAAAGGCCGATGCCTGCGAGCAGAACTCCCATGACTGCGAACGAAACCAAGAGGACCGCGGCAAACCGGGGACGGGATTCCAGATTGCCGAGGCGCTGGCGCATGGGCTCCAGATCGACGGGAAGCGTGGGGTCAATCACAGAGATCGCGGCGCGGAGAGAATTCGCGGCGAGCGCGGGAGAGACAGCGGTGCGCAGGACGACATAGGCCTGGCGCGAGCCGCCCTGTTCCACGATGGTGAGATCGGAAACGCCTTTCCTCAATTCGTAGAATTCAGGATCGGCATTTTCCGCGATGCCGCCGTTCTTGACGTCACCGGCAATTCCCACGACGTTGCACCACTCCCCATGCGGACCTTTCAAGACATGTTTCCCGAGCGCGCTTTCGTTGGGGAACATTCGCCGCGCGAGGGACTGGCTGACGATGATGGGCGTCACGTCAGAGGTGCGATCGCTTTCGGTGAAGGCGCGTCCCTGAAGAATGGGAATTTCGAGCGCGGAAAAATATCCCGGGGTGATGTAACGCCAAGCGACCATGCCTCCGGTGCCCTGCGGCATTCTCTCCCGGCCTTCGATTTCAATGGAGGCGTAGGGACGCGCGTGCAGCGCCCCTGAAGGGGGGAGCGAATCGCTGATGGCGGCCGCCTCGACTCCGGGAAGGGCGGACAGGCGCTGTTCGAGCGAATTGATGAATGCGACCTGTTCCACGGGGTGAGCGTAGCGCTGGCGACCCAATTCAAAATGAGCGACGAGCACGCGATCACTTTCCATTCCCAGCGGAACACTTTCGAGTTTCCACAAACTGCGGAGCAACAGGCCCGCGCCAGTGAGGAGCATCAAAGAGATGGCAATCTGCGCGGAGACGAGGACGGCACGCACGCCACCCCGGGAAGGCGGCGTGGCACGCCAACCGGTGATCGCGGCGGCGCGAGCGGAACGGAGAGCAGGGGCGGTGCCGAAAAGTACGCTAGAGCCGACGGATGCGGCCAAGGCGAAGAACAACACACGCGCATCAATAGATGCTGTGTCCAGACGCATGAGCCCTTGCGGAGCGATGGAGACAAAGAATCTGAGGAGGCCAAAGGCGAGGCCGGCGCCGGCAAGACCGCCGGCGAGGCCGAGGATCAAACTTTCGGTGAGGGCGAGACGCGCGAGGCGCCAGCGCGTGGCTCCCAGGACAGCGCGCATGGCGAGTTCGCGCTCGCGGGCGACAGCACGCGCGAGGAGTAGGTTGGTGATGTTGGCGCAGGCGATCAGAAGAACGGCCAGCACGGCTCCGAGAAGCGCGAGAGAGGCAAGGCGATCACGCCCGGTCTGGCGATCGCGGACGGATTGCACGCGCAGGCCGACCTCCTTGCGGAATTGCGCAGGCACGGTCGCGAGGGTGCGCTCAAAATACGGCTGGAGCTCAGCTCTGGCTTGCGTGATGGAAATGCCGGGCTTTAGTCGTCCGAAAACCCGGAGGGCGCGGCCGGGGCGTTCCGTGGCTTCATTCAATGCCAAGGGGAGCAAGACGTCGTGGGGAGTGAGGGTCGGCATCTCAAAATTGCTGGGGAGCACGCCAACGATCACGGTTGCGGCGCCATCCAGCGGCATGGTGCGCCCGACAATGTCGGGGTCAGCGGCGAACCTAGCGCGCCAGAGTCCATAGGAAATCATGGCGACACGCGGGCCGTTGGGGAGGTCTTCTTCGCGGGTGAAGGAACGGCCGGCAAGCGGCGCGATGCCCAGGGTATCCAGGAAACTTGCTTCGACGCGCAGACAGCGGACGCGCGCGGGGTTTTCGAGATTGAGGTCGCAACCGGCGGCTCCGGCCAAGAAAGATGTGACGGCTTCCATGGGGCCGGGGTTGTGGCGGAGATCGAAATAATTCTGCGCGAACATGAATTCGTTGGCGTCATAGGGCGAGGACAAGCCGATGGAGACCAGGCGATCCTCGTGCGCGTAGGGAAGCGGGCGGAAGAGAATGCGATCCACGACGCTGAAGACGGCAGTGGTGGAGCCGACGCCGAGCGCGGCGGCGAGGATTGCCGTGAGAGCGAGCGCGGGGCGGCGGAGGAGTGCGCGAAATGCGGAGCGCACATCATTCACCAAAGAGTTGAAGAGCATGGGGGGATTAGACACCAGAGAGGCGATGAGGTTCCAACGATTTGTCAGCCGAGGCGAAGCTGTCACACAAGTCCTTCGCTGCGGGGCCGACGCGCCGAGTGCGCGAAATGAGAAGATCGGCCCCTTGCTCAGGATGACAAAGTAAGAAGAACCTGAAACACGCACCCTTAGACGACAAAGGGTGCGGCACCCTCATGCAACTGCCAATCGTCAGACGACGGATTGGCACTGACTCTTGACAGAAGTGCAGTGGTTTCGTAATGTGGAGTTGTAAAGCTCCGGCAGAAGTTGCCTGAGTTTTCATGCAGAGTGGCCGAGGGAACGGGCCCGACGACGCCACGGCAACCGGTGGAGCGCAAAGCTCTTCATCCGGTGCCAATTCCCGCCCCGAGTCGCGGGGGGACATGGGAATTTAGGCGAGAAATCCTAATCCTCCTACCCCAGACTTGAAGGACTGAAAGCGCATTGCGCTGGTGCATCCGTGCACCCGCGCGGCGCTTTCGGATTCCTTCATCCCGCAATTTACAGACTCGGCCGGCCAGCGAGGCGGCCATGAGCGAGGCTTACCAATTGCGTTGCAGAGAGTGCGGACGCCTGTGGGGAAATATCCCGCGGTCGTACTGCGAAGAGTGCCTTTCCCCGCTGGAAGTGACCTACGACTATTCCGCGTTACGCGACCGGGTGTCGCACGCGGCGATTGAAGCGCGACCGGGAAATTTGTGGCGCTACGCGGAGTTGCTGCCGCTGCCGGAGGGATTCCACTCGGACCTGGCGACGGGATTCACGCCGCTGGTGCGCGCGCGGCGCCTTGGCCGGCGGCTGGGGCTTGACGAGCTCTACGTGAAGAATGACGCGGTGTGTTTCCCTTCACTTTCCTTCAAGGACCGCGTGGTGGCGGTGGCGCTAACTGCGGCGCGACGATTTGGGTTTGAAGTGGTGAGCTGCTCCTCAACGGGAAACCTGGCGAACGCAGTGGCGGCGCAGGCGGCGCGCGAAGGATTCCAGGCGTGCATTTTCGTACCGGCGGATCTGGAGGCGGCGAAAGTCCTGAACACGCAAGTGTATGGCGCGCGGCTCGTCCGCATCGCGGGAAATTATGACCAGGTGAACCGGCTGTGCTCGCAGGTGGCGGATTCCTATGCGTGGGGATTCGTGAACGTGAATTTGCGGCCCTATTACTCCGAGGGATCGAAGA
This sequence comes from Terriglobia bacterium, assembly GCA_041476305.1. GTDB lineage: Bacteria > Acidobacteriota > Terriglobia > Acidiferrales > UBA7541 > DASTCZ01. Next base: position 15,483 of record JBGOTC010000003.1, on the reverse strand, counting down.
CGGTGGGCTACGAGATTGCGGAGCAACTGGGATGGCGGCTGCCGGACAACGTGGTGGTGCCGATGGCGGGAGGCGCGCTGATCGGAAAAATCATCAAGGCGTTCCGCGAACTGGCGGAACTGGGCCTGGTGGCGCCGAAGGCGGTGAAATTTTTCGGCGCGCAGGCGACGGGGTGCTCGCCGATTTCCGACGCGGTGAAGAACGGGAAGGAGCAGTTCGATCCGCAGAAGCCGAACACGATTGCGAGGTCGCTGGCGATCGGAAACCCGGCGGACGGGAATTACGCGAGCGCTGCCATCCTGGCGAGCGGCGGCTGGGCGGAGGACGTAAGCGATGCGGAGTTGGTGGCGGCGATTGAGCTGCTTGCCGACAGCGAGGGAATTTTTGCGGAAACGGCGGGGGGCGTCACGCTGGGGGTGACGCAGAAACTGATCGCGCAGGGGCGCATCGCGGCGAACGAATGCACGGTGGTTTGCGTGACCGGCAATGGATTGAAAACCACGGATGCGCTGGCGGGACGATTCGCGCTGCCCGAAGCAATCCCGCCGAAGCTGGCGGATTTCGAGCGCGCGATCGCGGGCGTGTCCGCGACAGCGGCGCGGGCGGGGGGCTGAGCGATGCGAGTGACCATCCACATTCCCACCGCGCTGCGGAAACTCACGTCGGGAGCGCTGACCATTGAGCTGGACGTGAAATCGCTGGCGGATCTGCTGGACCAGATGTGCGCGGAATTCCCGGATATTTCGCGGCACCTGCGGGACGACCGCGGCGAGTTGCGGCGCTTCTTGAATATATATGTGAATGAGGAGGACATCCGATTTCTGGGCGGGGGGGAATACAAATTTAAGGATGGTGATGTGGTGCTGCTGGTGCCATCCATCGCGGGCGGAAGCGCTGACGAGGCGCAGACCGTTGCGGCGTCAGCGCCGGCCAGTTCAGCGAACCTGGGCTGCGCGTTTGATTGCGCGGCGCTGGCACTGGACTTGCGGCTACGCGCGCGGGCGACAATCCGCGAGGAGCGGGGAATTGTTGTGACGTATCGCGGGCTGAATGCGGAGCGCGTGCCGAATGACGCGTCAAACCTCGTGGCGCAAGGGATGCTGAGATACGCGGCGGCGCGGGGCGCGGAAATTCCTGGCGCGGAAGTGAATATCGAGAACGAGATTCCCGTGGGAGTGGGACTGGGGTCAAGCGCGGCGGCGACGGTTTGTGGATTGCTTTTGGGGGCCTCGATTCTTGGAGTGCGTGTGGATCGCGAGGAAATCCTTGCGCTTGCAGCGAAGGCGGAAGGGCATCCCGACAATGCGGCGGCGGCGTGCCTCGGCGGATTGGTGTTCACGGCGGCGGTCCCGGAGACGGGGCGTGTGCTGCATGCGCGCACGGAGTTGCCGGAATCGCTGCGTGTGCTGGCGATTGTTCCCCCAACTTTTACTTCGACACGGGAGTCGCGGGCCGCATTGCCGCGGGAATACTCGCGGGCGGACGCGGTGCAGAACCTGCAGCGGGCGAGCCTGCTGGCCGCGTTGTGTTTTTCGGGCAGCGACGCGCTGGTCCCGGAATTGTTCCGCGATCGCCTGCACCAACCTTATCGAGCGCCTCGCGTACCGGGGCTCGCGGAGTGTCTCGCGGTGGAGCATGCGGACTTGCTCGGTGTGTGCCTTTCGGGGTCGGGGCCGGCGGCGCTGGCGATTGTGCGCGGAGGCGAGAACGAATTTGAAATTGCGCGGCTGTTGACGGCTCCCTTCGCGGAGCACGGCGCGCCGGCGACGGTGCTGATGCTGCGCACGGATACGGAAGGGGCGCGGATCGAGCCTGCGATTGTTGCGGCGACGGCGGCGCGCGCGGGAGCGGGAGCGGCGACGGAGGGACGGCGATGCAGGTCCTGAAATTCGGGGGCAGCTCGCTGGCAGACGCGGAGGCAATCCGTCATGTGGCGCAAATCGTGCGTGGCCACGCGATGGAGGAAGAAACAGTGGTGGTTTGCTCGGCGTGCGCGGGGGTGACGGATGCGCTGGCGCGGATTGTGGAGCGGGTGCGCGGCGCGCGCGGGGTGCTTGCGCTGACGGAAGCGTGGACGATCCGCGAGCGGCATCGCGCGTTGTTGTTGGCGCTGGGGCTTGCGGGCGGCGGAAATACGAATGATCCGCCGCAGGCGTGGAGAGAAATCGAGGAGTTGGGGACTTCGCTGCGGGCGCTGGTGGCGCGAACCGCGCCGCGCGGAGCCACGCCGGCATGGATGGACGCAGTGCTCTCATACGGCGAGCGGATGAGCGTGCGGGTGGTTGCGGGCGCTCTCGAGAGGCTCGGCGTGCGAGCGCGCGCGGTGGACGCGACGGAATTCATCGTGACCGACGAAATTTTTCAGGACGCGACGCCACTGTGGGAAGAAACACGCGCGCGGGCCGGGAGTGTTCTGCGTCCCCTTCTAGAGGATGGAGTCGTGCCAGTGGTCACGGGATTTATCGGCGCGACGCGGCGGGGAGAGATCACGACGCTGGGCCGCAACAGTTCGGATTTTTCGGCGGCGATCGTGGGTGACGCACTGGACGCGGATGAGGTGTGGCTGTGGACGGACGTGGACGGAATTTTCGACCGCGACCCGCGGGCTTCGTTGCACTCGGATGAAGAATTCACGCTGCTTGAGGAGTTGAGCTACGACGAGGCGCTGGACCTGGCGAGGAATGGGGCCAAGGTGCTGCATCCGAGGACCATCGAGCCGCTACGGCGGAAAAATATAGCGTTGCGGATCCGCAACACATTTCGCCCATCGCATCCGGGAACGCGGGTGGGGCCGGCGGCGCGGAGCGTGGCGCGATGAGAAGTTTTCGCGTGGGAGTGCTGGGCGCGACGGGCACGGTGGGGCAGCAGATCGTCCATCGATTGCGCGCGCATCCGTGGTTTCAGGTGACGGCGCTGGCGGCGTCGGAGCGGTCGGCGGGAAAACTATATAAGGATATTGTCCGCTGGCGGGTGAGTGAGCCGATTCCGGCGGAGATTGCGGAAATGCCGGTGGAGGAAGTGGCGCCCGGCCTCAATTGCGAATTCTGTTTTTCGGCGCTTGATTCATCGGTGGCGGGGCCGGTGGAGGAGGAGTTCGCGCGCGCGGGGTACGCGGTGATCAGCAACAGCAGCAGCCATCGCATGGCGGCGGACGTGCCGCTGCTGGTACCGGAAGTGAACCCGGGGCACGCGGCGTTGATCGAGGTGCAGCGCGCGCGGCGCGGATACACCTCCGGATTTATCGTGACAAATCCAAACTGCTCGGCGGCCGGGCTGGTGGTGGCGCTGAAACCGATTGAGGAAGCGTTCGGGATTGAAGCCGTCTCCGTGGTGACGATGCAGGCGCTCTCGGGCGCGGGGTATCCGGGGGTGGCGTCGCTCGACGCGCTGGACAACGTGATCCCGCTGATCCCCGGCGAGGAGGAAAAATTGGAATCCGAGCCGCGAAAAATTCTAGGCGTGTTGCGGGATGGCGCGGTGTGTCCGGCGGACCTGCAAATCAGTTCGCAGTGCCACCGCGTGCCGGTGATGGATGGGCATCTGGAGGCGGTGTCACTGAAACTGCGGCGGCGGGCAACACCTGAAGATGTGATCGTAGCGCTGCGCGAATTCAGAGGGGCGGCCCAAGCGCGGAATCTGCCGACCGCGCCGGCGCGGCCGATTGAAATCCGCCACGAACCGGACCGTCCGCAGCCGCGGCTGGACCGCGACGCAGGCGGCGGGATGGCGGTGGTGGTTGGCCGCGTGCGGACTTGCAAGGTCCTGGATATCCGGATGGTGGTGCTCTCGCACAACCTGGGACGCGGCGCGGCGGGCGCGGCGATCCTGAATGCGGAGCTGCTGGCGGAAGCGGGTTACCTTCAAAATAGGAACAGCCACATTCACTAAGCCATGATTGAAAAGGATCTCAGAGGGACCTCGACGAGCTGCCGGTAATCCATTCCCAAAACCATTCAAGAGTATTTTTTAATGGTCCCGCGAAATATGCAAAGATTGGGATTGGAATTCTAAGAGGGAGACCACAATGGGCACTATTACTCGCGGCAGGACAACATTCATTGTGCTGGTGTGCTCGCTCGCGGCGGCCATGGGGATTGCGGGGAGTCCCGCGGCGCTACCCGCGCGCGGCCAGCTCGCCGGGGGAAAGCCCGCCAAGAGCGAGATCCTGCAGAAGGCGCGCGACAACTCCTACACGCTCCAAATACTGGGGTTGAACAGCTTTCGAGTGAATATCGAGCCGAATTGGAAACAGTTTGCCGAAAACATGAAGAGTTCAATGATCATCAGCGAGCAGCGGATGGCGGCGCTGAGCCTCGTGCAATGCACGGTGGTTTTCAACAGCCGGGGAGAAGCCACGGTAACTCCCTATTCGACGGACGGAAAAGAAATTGATCACATCGTTGACGAGTCGGTTGGCGGCATCAAGCAGATGGTGGAAGGCTTTTACCAAACCTGGAGCGCCATAGTCTTTACGAGCGTCTTCCCGGATTCGAGCGACACGACTTTCAAGATGGAGGAACGCGCGGACGGTTATCTGTTCACCGGGAGCGGCCAGACCGCGGGGCAGGATTTCATTCTGAACAAGGAATACGCGCTGACCTCCATGAAAGTGCTCTCCGGTGGGACGTCGGTGCTCATGCGCCCCAAGTACACGAAGATTGAAAAGGGACTGCTGCTGACGGGAATCGATTCGGATATCAATAACGGGGCACAACTGGTCAGCATCGAAATCCAGTACCAGCCGGTGGGAGGGTTCCAACTTCCGAGTCATGTGTGGTTCAAGGTTACGTCGCCGAACCAACCAGCCATCCTGATTGACATTGGATTCACCAAGTATCAACTCAACAAGCCTTGATCGTTGCGCGGCGGATTTACGGCTGAGCCTTTACCAGTGAATGTCGGATTCGACGGGCGAAGCGTAGTCCACGCCATCCACTTCAAACCCAAATAACTGGCGGAACTCGCGCTGGAAACCGGCAAAGGCGGTCATCTGGCGGAGGTTTTCAGTGGTGACCTGGGGCCAGAGGCGCGCGACATCGGCCTGGACATCCGGGCGGAGTTCGCGATCGTCCAGGCGAATGCGGCCTGCGTCGTCAGTCAGTATGTTCGCGTTGTCAGCGAGAATCTCGAAAAAAAGGCGGCGCATCTGTTCGATGGGGCCTTCGTCGAGACCACGGGAACGGAGCGCGGGCGGCAACAAGCTCAGATAGAGCGGCACAACGGGGATGGCCGAGGAGGCCTGGGTGACAACCGCCTTGTTCACGGAGATCCAGGCGTGCCCGCCGAGTTTCGCGTTCAACCGGGAATTGATGCGCTTCGCGGCGGAATCCAAATCCTTCTTGGCCTGGCCGATGGTGCCATCGCGATAGATGGGCCAGGTGACTTCCGGACCGATGTAGGAATAAGCGAGAGTGCGGGCTCCGCGCGCGAGCAGGCCCTGGTCCAGCAGCGCGGCCATCCACATTTCCCAATCCTCGCCGCCCATGACGGCCACGGTGTCGGCGACTTCCTTTTCGCTGGCCGGCTCGAGGGTGACCGGCACGACTTTTTCCGAATCCAATTCGACGGTCTTGCTGGTGAAGGGCTTGCCGACGGGCTTGAGCGCGGAAGTGAAAACGGCTCCCGTTTTCGGATGGACGCGCCGCGGCGATGCCAGGCTATAGATGACGAGGTCGAGAGGTGAAAAATCGCGGCGGATGATTTCGACCGCGGCGCGCTTGGCGTCGTCGGAAAAGGCGTCGGCATTGAGGCTGGCGGCGAAAAGCGAATCACGCCGGGCAAAATCATGAAATGCGACGGTGTTGTAATGTCCGGCGGAGGCGGTCTTCATGCCTTCGGGCGGGCGCTCGAAAAAAACGCCGAGGGTACGGGCGCCGTATCCCCAGGCCGCGGCAATGCGGGAAGCGAGCCCATAGCCGGTGGAGGCGCCAATGACCAGAACGTTGCGCAGCCCCGCGCGACGGCCATGCGATTCAGCGGTGATGGCGGAAATCTGCCGCTCCACATTCTTCCGGCAGCCTTCGGGATGCGCGTTGATGCAGATGAATCCGCGGGATTTTCGCGTGATGACTTGTGCAGGCATTTCTTCGTTCGGCTCCGTTAGTTCTTCCGGGCAGCGCGAAACTTCCGGAGTAACTCCTCGCGGTTGAGGCTCAAATCCACGCCCGTCGTACGCCTGGGAAAAGGAACGTCGGGGCCGACGAGCCCCAGCCAGAGCGCACGATTGAAGCGGCCGGTGTCCAGATCGTCTTCGACATCAAAATTCTGTCCGCCCATGCGGGCCTGCCACCAGGCCGCGTCGTGCAAGGAATGGGAAAAGCGCGCGTCTTCCATGGCGCCAGCGCCTGCCGCAGCGGCAGGCGGCAAAGTCAATTGAGTGGTGCGAAGAATCGCAGGAACTTTCGCGGTGTAAGTCCAGGGAATGTAATCCGAGCTGAACACGTCGGCCATGGGGGCGGCGGCGGCGTCATTCAATCCAAGAGGAAGCATGCCGAGCAGGTCTTCGATGGTGCGCAGCATGCTCACGGTGGTGTAGCGGCGCGAAACGACGGGGCCCTGGCGGACGTAGGCTCCGGCGACGAGGGCCACGGTGCGGTGAGCGTCCATGTGATCGGGGCCATCCTGCGCGTCATCTTCGACGACAAAGACGACGGTATCCTTGGCATACGGGCTTTCGGCAATTTTTTCCAGGATAAGTCCGAGGGAATAATCGTTATCGCCCATTTGAGTTTCCACGGTGTTGACGCCGTCAATGGCGGTGCTGAAGCTGCCGAAATGATCGTGTGAGATGCGCAGGAATTCAAGCGCGGGCAAGTTGCCATTGGACACATAGGAATCGAATTCGCGTTCCCACTCCTTGAAGCGCCAGTAATCAGGCAGGCGCTGGTCGAAGCCGGCGAAATAGGGATCGGTGACGGCGGCGAGGGCGGGCTTGGTGGGGAATGCGACGACGACATTCTGCGCGCGAGGATCGCGAATAGCATCGATGTGGCCGGGAAGGTCGGCCTTCATGTCATAACGAGTGGTGTCCAGAAAAAATCCGTAGTTGCGCAGGGTGAGGCCGGCGCGCAACGCGGAATCCCACAAATAACCGGCACCGGCCTGACCGCCGGGTGAGCCCGGGCCATCGGGCGCTGCCAGATCGGCGGCGCCGGGGAGCAGGTCGAGGTCGGCGGGATTCACGGGGTTGGCGCGGACGCGCTCCGCGACGCCGGGGATTCCCACATTAATGTTGCGGTTCGCGCCCTCGTAGTCGTAGCTCAAGCCTCTGCTGGCGTATTCCACGTGAAGGCTTTTTTCCAAAGCGTCGGTGGTGCGCGCGGCGGTGCTCCAATTCCAACCATCGCCGCTGACACCTCCGCTGACGAGAAAATTATCGAGGGTGACGAATTGCCGGGCAATCTGGTGATGGTTGGGAGAAATGGGTTCGGGGAGAATGGCCAGGCGCGGGTCGCCATTTCCTTTTTCCAGATCACCGAGGACCTGATCGTAGGAGCGGTTTTCCTTGACGATGTAAATCACATGGCGGATTTTGCCGCGCAAGGCGCGTAACCGTTCGGAAGCCGCGTTGCTGGCCATGATTTCGGTCCAGCGGTTGTTCAGCGAAACGCGGCGCGTCAATTCGGCGAGGGCGGCAGCAGGGGGAACCGGTACGTTGAGCAAGCCTCCTTGCGTAAGCTGCAGGGCGTACTGGTTTGAGGCGTGGCAACGGGCTCTCTCCTCCTGATTCTTCTCCTTCTCCTCGTTCTTGCCAAGGTTGTTCCGGCATGCGCCAGGGTTCGGACCCGTGCTGCTTTTTCCATTGGAGACGAAGAGCGCGGTACCGGCGCGGTTGAGACTGACGGAATGCGGATACCAGCCGGTGGGGATGAGGCCGGCAACGCTTGTGGGGAGGCCATCGGGCGCGAGGCGCACAACCGCGACGGCATTTGCGCCGCCCAATGTGACGTAGGCGGTTTTTTCGTCGCGGGAGAGCGCGATGCTATTGGGATTGCTGCCCTTGAACCCGGAAAGTTTGGAAAGAATCTCGCGCGGCGCGGTGACGCCCAACTCGGCGAGCACCTGGTTCGTGGCGGTGTCCACCGCGGCGAGCGTGTCACTGTTGTCCTCGGCAACATAGAGGCGCGTGCCGGCGCGATTGAGCGCCATGCGATTGGGATTTCCGTGCAAAGCGATGTGGGCAGCGACATGCCCTTTCGCATCGAGATCCACGACCACGATTTCGCGGTCGCGCACCGAGGAGACGTAAGCGCGGCTGTTGCCGCGGACCACGACGCCGTAAGGAAATTCCCCGCCCGGGGTGCCCGCCCGCGCGGGATCAGACTTGCCGGGGCGCAGGTCAAGTTCAGCGGTGACTTTCCGCGTGACGAGATCCACGATGCTTACAGAATCGTTTTCATAGTTGGCGACAACGAGCCGTTTGCCGTCTTGGGTGACGGCGACGCCCGCGGCCATGGGTTTCACGGCGAGCCCCAGGCCGGCGGAGTGACCGAGGGGAATGGCGGATCCGGATTCCGCCCAAATGTCTGCGTTCTTTGCGTAGCTGCGGATCACATCGTCCACTCCACCGGCAACGTAGAAACGAGCGCCATCGGGGTGCCAGGCAATCCCTCCAAAAGCGTTGGGGATGGGGATGGCCTGACGGCGGCGCGGAACATTTGTCTTTACGTCAAAGACAAAAATGTATTCGGTGGAAAGTGTGAGGTCCTTTTTGCCCGCAGCGTCGTACCACTGGTTGTAGCCGCTGGTCAGGACAAGCAAGGTGTTCCCGTCGGGACTGAGCACGGTGGAAACGGCGTCGCCGACGAAGCGCTCGGGGTGCCCGGCCTGACCGGGATTGAGTTTCTGAAAATTCGCTCCGGGCGCGGCGGTGGGAGTGATGGACTGCCCGGTGGGAAGCAACTCGGGCGTGGCCGGCTTCTGCTCGGGCGCGGCGGGCGAAGCAAAAACCGCGATTGCCAGGGCGAGCGCAATGGCAGAGAGAATCGGCGGTCTCGTTTTGCTGCGATGCACGTTGGCCCTCGCGGTGTGCATGAAGAAACCGGAAGCGCTGCAGTTTAGCATACGAAGATGAATGGGATGTTTGGCCGCGCAAAAGGAAGGCGGCTCGCTCCAGCTTCTTCAGGCAAGAATGCTATGGAATCGGCTGGAGTTTCAGCTGCTCAAGCAGCTTGTTGACGGCATTGCGGCCCAATTTCCGGGGAAGGACGGCTCGCAATCCCCCGGAGCGGAGATCCATCTCCTTTGGCAGGATGACCAAAGACATGATGCGAACGAGAAGGTTGCAGCGCACCCAGGTCTCCATGTGAATGACGTCATTCGCCTGCTGGAACGACGCCATCACGGGCGCGGTCCAGAAGCCATAGCCCCGCTGGTAGAGCTTCATGGGGCCGGCCGATTGAACAATGTGAAACCCCGAGGAGTTCGCCCACTGATCAATGTAAGGCTAGAGATCACCGGGGACGCGAAAATCCATAGCCGTTCTGGACATGAGAGCCCTCTCTTTCGGCGCGTGATGCCGCGTTGACGGCAGACGTTCATGCAACACTTACGCGGTGCGGAGTGAGATTTAACCCTTTCCGGTGGTGAAGGCAAGGGTGAGAAGGGTTTTCTGCTCGAGTTCGTGGGCTTTCGCGGAGCCGGTGGCGGGGCTGGCGCTGGCGGAGCGTTTCACGGAGCGGACAGGCCGGTTTTTTCCCGCGATGTGGCGAATTCTGGGGACCACATAGAACAGCGCGCCCATGTTGGCGGGCTCTTCCTGCACCCAGACGATTTCGCCGGAGTGGCGGGCAAGTTCGGCGGCCAGATCTTCTTCGGGGAAGGGGTAGAGCTGGTCGAGGAAAACGATGGCGGTGGAGTTGTCACCGCGGCGCGCGCGCTCCTCGCGCAAATCGTGGCCGACTTTTCCGGTGCAGATGAGGACGCGCTCGGCGCCCTGCATGCCCGTGTCAGGAACGACGGGAAGAAAACGCGGACGGGCGAAATCGGCAAGCGGAGAAATGGCGTCGGGATGGCGAAGCATGCTCTTCGGTGTGAAGACGACGAGCGGCTTGCGCCAGGGGCGCAAGGCCTGGCGGCGCAGCAAATGAAAATACTGCGCGGCGGAACTCGGCTGGCAGATTTGTAGATTGTCCTCGGCGGCGAGCTGGAGGAAACGCTCAAGGCGCGCGGAGGAATGCTCCGGGCCCTGGCCCTCGAAGCCGTGCGGCAGGAGAAGGACGACGCCGGAAGGCAAGTCCCACTTGTCTTCGCCGGCGCTGATGAATTGATCGATGATGACCTGCGCGCCGTTGACGAAATCGCCGAACTGCGCTTCCCAGAGGACGAGGGCTTCGGGAAAGTCGCGGCTGAAACCGTACTCGAAGCCAAGCACGCCGGCCTCGCTGAGGGTGGAGTTGTAAACCTCGAAACGCGCCTGGGCGGGCGCGACGTGCTGGAGCGCGATGTGCGCGGCTTCCGTTTCCGTGTCGATCAACGCGGCATGGCGCTGGTTGAAAGTACCGCGGCGCGTGTCCTGGCCGGAGAGGCGCACGGGCGTGCCGCGTTTTACGAGCGTGGCGAAGGCGAGCAACTCCGCAAAACCGTAATCCACGGGGCGCGTGCCACGGCCCATTTCCGCGCGCTGGTCGAGCAATTTTTTCACTTTGGGGTGCACGTGAAAACCTGCGGGCGCGGCGGTGAGGACGTCGGTGAGCTCCGCGAGGGCTTCCGTGGCAACGCCGGTATCCACTTCGTAGGAGCGGTCATACCGGCCGCGTTTGTAGGCGGCCCAGTAGGAAGGGAGCTCCCGCAGGGCGGGGATTTTCTCGAGCTTGCCGGCTTCGCGCTGGGCGGCTTCAAATTCAGCCCGGATGCGCGCGACGATAGGCGCGGCGTCGGCGCCTGTTTGTTGCGCGTAAATTTGCCAGAGCTGCGGATGGTCTTTTATTTTGCGGTAGAGGAGCGGCTGGGTGACCGTGGGGTCGTCCACTTCACTGTGTCCGTGGCGGCGGTAGCCGATGAGGTCCACCACAACATCACTTCCAAATTCGTAGCGATATTCGAGCGCGAGCGTGGCGACGCTCGCGACGGCATGGAGGTCTTCGGCGTTGACGTGGAAAATCGGAATGGGCAGACGCTTGGCCAGATCGGAAGCGAAGCGCGTGGAATGGAGCTCCGCGGGCACGGTGGTGAAACCGATGAGATTGTTAACGATGATGTGGACCGTGCCGCCGACGTAGTAGCCCTCGACGCCGGAAAGATTCAGCGTTTCCGCGGGGAGGCCCTGGCCGGCGAAGGCGCCATCGCCGTGCATCACGATGCTGAGCACGCGCTGGTGACCGTTTCCGGCGTGGCGCGATTGTTTGGCGCGGGCGCGGCCCATGGCGACGGGGTCCACGGCCTCGAGGTGGCTGGGATTGGAAACGAGGTGGATATTGAGCGACTCACCCGCGGGAGCGCGAAATTCGCCAGTTGCGCCGACATGATATTTCACGTCGCCGGAGCCGAGGACGCTGCGCGGGTCGACGTCCTCGAACCCCGCGAAGATGTCACGCGGAGATTTGCCAGCAATGTGCGTCATCACGTTGAGGCGGCCGCGGTGGCTCATGGCGAGCACAGCCTCTTGCGCGCCGAGCGGGGCGGCGACGGAGAGGATCGCGTCAAGCAAGGGGATGAGGGCGGTGATTCCCTCGAGCGAGAAGCGCTTGGTGCCGAGGTAGCGGGCCTGCAGGACCTGCTCGAAGAGATCGGCGCGGACGAGGAGTTCGAGTGTGCGCGCGGGATCGGGCGGCGCGGCGGAGGATTCCAAGCGATCGATGATCCACTGGCGGCGCGCGGGATCGGGGATGTGCATGAACTCGGCGCCGATGGCGCTGCAATAGAATTTTCGCGCGCGGGTGGCGGCTTCACCTTTGAGGCGAAGTTCCGGGTGTTCAAGTGGCAGCAGGAAGCCGAGTGGATCGAGGTTCGCTTCGAGATAGCCCCAGCGGCGAAAGGCGTCAAAAACGGGCAGGTCCCCGGCGCTGAGGGAGGAGACGGAAGGCTGTTGCAACTTTCTTTTCGTGGCCATAGAGACAGTGCCGCGGCGCGCCGCGCGATTGAAGTTGGGATTTTAGCAGACCGGCGGGCAAGCCGGTGGCTCGCAGACCACGAACCAAATTGGACTTTGTGGCGAGCGTGTCGGACCTACTGCGTGCGCAGCAATGAGCGGAGAATAAGGATGGGAAACAGCGGATGATGCGAATAGTTCAAGCGCTGTCGGATGGGGAGGTCACACTGGCCCGAGAACTGTTCCGCGAGTACGCGGATGGGCTGGGCGTGGATCTGTGTTTCCAGGGATTTGAACGCGAATTGAGGGAGTTGCCGCGCGATTACGCGCCGCCTGCGGGGCGATTGTTCCTAGCGTTCGAGATATTGGACGGCGCGGAGCGGGCAGCGGGGTGCGGGGCGCTGCGTCCGCTGGGCGCGGGGTTTTGTGAGATGAAGCGGCTTTACGTTCGCGCCGCATTCCGAGGACGCGGCGCTGGGCGCGCGCTGGCGGAGGCGCTGGTTGCCGCCGCGCAGGAGATTGGTTACAAAGCGATGCGCCTCGATACACTGCCTGCGATGCGAGAGGCGCAAGCGCTTTATGCCGCCATGGGATTCCGCGAGATTGGCGCGTACCGGGAGAATCCTGTGCCGGGGTCGAGATTTCTGGAGTTGGATGTGACGAAAGTGGCCGCAAGATGAATCAGGCTCGCGGCCGCGGCGGTGCGCCACCCACGATGAATAGGAGAAACTGAAATGGCCGGAACGAAAAAACACGTGAAGAAAAAGATTGGGAGAAAGGAAAGTGGCCGCCGCTATGTGATCAGGCCGGATCGCAAGGGCGACTGGCCGTTCAGCGACGGCGTGTGGGTGAGCTCGACTTTTTATTTGTCAGGGCACATAGGATTTGACCCATTGACGGGAAAGCCTCCGGCGGATGTGAATGAGGAAATCCGGCTGATGCTCAGCGCATTTCAGGGCACGCTTCGCGCAGCGGGATTGGAGATGCGGAACCTTGTTTACGTGCAAGTGTTTTGTTCCGATGTTTCGTTGTTCGCGACGTTCAACGTGATCTACAGGAAGTACTTTGGAAAGGATTTTCCGGCGCGGGCATTTCTCGGATCGGGGCCGCTGTTGTTCGGCGCACGGTTTGAGATTCAGGGGATCGCGGCGAAGGCGTGACGCGGGCTGGGGCTACTTCCCGGCGAGCGTCTGCATTTTCGCGGCGAGTTCAAAATCGAGGCGGGTAAGACCTCCCGCGCTGTGCGTGGAGAGATCCACGACCACCTTATTCCAAACATTCGACCAATCGGGATGATGTCCCATGGCTTCAGCGGCCAGCGCCGCGCGGGACATGAAGCCGAAGGCCTCGCTGAAATCCTTGAACTCAAAGGCGCGGTGAAGGTTCCCATTCTGCAGGCTCCACCCGGGAAGTTTCTTGAGTTCCTGCGCGATCTCCTGCTCGGTCAGTTTCTGAATGCCCATGATTCCTCCACAAGCCATTATCCGGCTTGCGTCCGGCGGGGGCAAGGCGAGGGGACGAGCGAAGCCCATGGAACGCGGCGCGCGGATAGTTTGTGGTATCTTCGCGAGCGCGAGCCCCGCGAAAAGGCTCCAGCCGAAATTCAGGTGAAGGATTCATGGCGAAGAAGAGAATCCGCGCGATTCAATACGGCGTCGGGCCCATTGGAGCTGCCATCGTCACGTTGTTGCGCGAAAAGCAATCCATCGAAGTGATCGGCGCGATTGACACGGACCCCGCGAAGGCCGGGCGCGACCTGGGAGAAGTGGTGGGCGCGAGCGACGCGCCGTGGGGCGTGAAGGTGACGGCCGACGCCGCGGCGATGCTCGGGAAATCAGCGGACATCGTGATTCACTCCACATCTTCCTCCTTGCACGCGGTGATGGACCAGTTGCTGGCGTGCCTTGCGGCGGAATCCTGCGTGGTTTCCACGTGCGAGGAGCTTTCCTACCCGTTCCGAAAATATCCCGAGTTATCGGCGAAGCTCGACGAAGAGGCAAAGACCTGGGGCGTGGCGCTGGTGGGAACGGGCGTGAATCCGGGATTCGTGATGGACAAGCTGGCGATCACGCTCTCCAGCGTTTCGCAGCGCATTACGCACGCGAAGTCACTTCGTGTGGTGGACGCGGGCAAGCGGCGGCTGCCTTTGCAGAAAAAAATCGGCGCGGGGATGACGGTGGAGGAATTCCGCGCGCAGGTGGCAGCAGGAGCGATCAAGCATCACGGCCTGCCGGAATCGGTGGCCATGGTGGCGGACGCGCTGGGGTTTGCGCTGGACGAAATCACGGAGACCATTGAACCAGTGGTGGCGAGCGAGGCCGTGAAAACCGAATTCCTAGAGGTCGTGAAGGGCCAGGCCGCGGGAGTGCACCAGATCGCGCGCGGGCTTTCCAGCGGCGAAGAAAGAATCTACATGGAGCTGCAGATGTACGTGGGCGCGCGCGACCCGCACGACACGATTGAATTGACCGGCACGCCGAGCCTGAAACTCACGATTCCCGGCGGCACGCACGGAGATTTGGCGACCGCGGCGGTGGTGGTCAACACCATCCCGTCAATTTTGGCGGCGCCGGCGGGCCTGCGGACTTCGCGCGACCTTCCGATGAGCTATTTCCCGGCCATCATTAAACAATAGCGATTCGCTTAGGGCTTCTCCCAGAAACGCGCGACGGCGGAATAATCCAGGTCCTCGCGGGCCGCGCCTTTGACGGCGCTATAGACCTCACGCGCGGCGGCGCACGCCGGGAGCGGCACGCCGACCTGATTCGCCAAATCGAGCGCGAGTCCAAGATCCTTGTGCATCAGGCGCAGGGGGAAGCTCGGGGTGTAATCCTGCTTGAGGATCATGGGGGCTTTCACATCGAGCACGGCGGCGCGGGCCATACTGGCCTGCATGACGCCGATGAGATTTTCAGGGGGGATGCCCGCGCCGGCGACAAGCGCCAGCGCTTCGGCCAGGGCTTGAACTTCCAGCGCCAACAACAAATTCATGGCGAGCTTGATGGTCTGACCCGCGCCGTGCGGCCCGAGGTGAAACCACTTCTTGCCCATGGCGCCGAGGACCGGTTCGACGCGCGTGAGTGTGGCGGCTTCGCCGCCCACCATGAAGACCAGTTCTCCTTTTTCGGCGCCCCAAGTTCCGCCGGTAATCGGCGCGTCGAGAAACTCGACTCCGCGGTCGCGGCACGCGGCGGCGACGCGGCGCGCGAGGGCAGGAGAAACGGTGCTGGAATCCACCAGGACACTGCCGCGGCGCAGTGCTTCGAGCGCTCCTTCGCCCCAGAGGACGGATTCGAGCGCGGGGGGATCGCTGACGACGGTGAACAACACGTCCGCCGTGGCGGCAGCTTCGCGCGCGCTTGCGGCGACCTTTGCGCCCAAGGAGGCGAACTCCTGGCACTTGCCCCGCGTGCGATTCCAAACGACAACTTGGTAGCCCGCCTTCACGAGATTCT
>JBGOTC010000002.1:0-33294 GCA_041476305.1 Terriglobia bacterium | reverse complement strand
GTTTCTCGATTTGCGTGCGCAGTACTCCACACTGCGCGATGAGATACGCGCGGCGATGGACGAGGTTCTCGCGTCCCAGCAATTCATTCTCGGGTCGCAGGGCGAAGCGCTGGAGCAGGAATTGGCCGCCTATTGCGATGCGAAACACGCAGTAGGGCTGGCGAACGGCACGGACGCACTCACGTTCGCACTTGCGGCGAGCGGCGTGGGCCCCGGCGACGAAGTGATCGTGCCGGCCTTCAGTTTTGTCGCCACCGGAACAGCGGTGGTGCGGCTTGGCGCGCGTCCGGTATTCGCCGACATCGAACCCAAGACATTCAATCTCGCCCCTGAGCAAATTACAGTTCGGCGCACGCCGCAAACGAAAGCGGTGATGCCCGTGCATCTCTATGGGCTCCCTGCGGAGATGAACTCTATCGGAGAGATTGCCTCGCGACACGGTATCGCTGTGGTGGAGGACAACGCGCAAGCCATCGGCGCGAGGTACCACGGCGTGCGGACAGGTTCCTTCGGCGTGGCGACAGGTATTAGTTTCTACCCGACCAAGAATTTGGGGGCCTATGGAGACGGCGGAATGTTGGTGACAAATTCCGCGGAGATCGCCAGCCGGGTCCGGCGACTGCGCGACCATGGACAGGAAAGCAAGTACGTCAGCGCGGAGCCGGGTTGGAACAGCCGCCTGGACGAATTGCAGGCAGCGATCCTCCGGGTGAAATTACGCAGACTCGACGAATGGACCCTGGCCCGCCAGGCTCATGCCCGCCGGTACGACGAGTTGCTCCGCGGCCTGCCGGGGCTGATGACTCCGAGCGCACCTCCCCATTGCGAGCATGTTTACCATCTTTATACAGTCCGCATCGAGGGTGGCGGGGCGGGCCCGGCGCGGCGCGATCGCGTGAAGGACCGGCTCGGCGCCGAGGGTATCGCATCCGCAGTCTACTATCCAGCTCCACTTCCTTCGCAGCCGCTCTTCGCTTCTCACGGGCATCGCAAAGGCGAATTCCCAATCTCTGAGCGCGCAAGCCAGGAAGTCCTTTCCTTGCCTATATTTCCGGAGCTTCGGACGGAACAGATTGAGCGAGTGGCGGAAGCCCTGGCGACCGCAGTCAGAGAAGGATGAGAGAAACGGGCTAGGCGGTCGCCGCGTGGGCGCGGCGAATCAGAAGAACAAACACACCAACAAAAAGTGTGAGGCAGGGGAGCAGCAGTACTAAAATGCCAATATCCAGCGATTTTTGCGCGTGAGCCCCAGCTGCTCCCGCGGCCTCGTAGCAGAGCGCGCACTGCCCCAGCGCGGCGGGGGCACCAGCCAGAATTGCGATCCCAAATCCGATCCCTCGAAAAACTCGCGTAGACATTTCCACTATCCTACACGCTTTCTCATATCCAAACAGCAACTTAGCTCCGGAGGTGCGCCAGGCGCACGCTGTCCCAATAGAAATAAACCATCATCATCCCGATGCAGAAGAGTGCTGAGATTACGAGCCAAATAGTGAGGCTGCGCTTCTCATATTTCAGGTGCATAAACCAGGCCATGATTAGCCCGGCTTTGATGACCGAGAGGCCCAACAGGAGAGTGAGCATGAGCTTCGCTTGCAGCTCAATGTAGCCGAGGTAGACCTCGATGGCGGTTAGCGCGACCAGCCCAATCCAGACCCAGATAAAGGTCCTCGCGGTCACGGCAGGATGGGCGTTTCCGGCTCCCGCGTGTCCGGCTTCTCCATGATTGCTCATCGCGATTTCATTCCTCCAGCCAAAGAATTGCGAACCTGCGCTTATTTCGGCGAAATGGACATGATGTAAACCATCGGAAAGACGAACATCCACACAAGGTCGACAAAGTGCCAGTAAAGTCCGCTGACTTCCACGTCTTCAGGCGAGAATTTGCCCTTGCCAAAGCCCAGTGAGACGATCCCCAGATAAATAACCCCGATGGCCACGTGTGTCATATGCAGGCCCGTGACGCCGAAAAACACGGCGCCAAACAAGGGGGAGCCCCATGCGTTGGAGGTTGGCCGCAACCCTTCCTCGATGAGGTGAAACCACTCCCTCACGTGCAAACCAATGAACGTGGCGCCGAAAAACATGGTGGCCAGAATCCACTTCACGGCCGTCGCGCGCTTGCCCTTTGCCGCGGCGGCGACGGCAAAAACCATCGTCAAGCTGCTGGCCAGCAGCACGATCGTCATCCCTGTCGCGAAAACAATCGAGGGGTAAAACGGGAACGGCCGCGGCCAATTCGGGCTGTTCAACCGGGAATAGCTGTAAGTGATCAGCAGGGCTGAAAAAGTGAGCGTGTCCGAAACAATGAACAGCCACATGCCCAGTTTTTTCGACCCCATCGCAAAAGGCGAAGCGCCGCCGCTCCAGGGAGAGGAAATCGCTTCGGACTTTACGTCATGCACGGTTCACCGTCCCAGGGATAGAAGTAAGAGCAGGAAAGCCCACAGGCCATCCAGAAAATGCCAATAAATCCCCGCCACCTCGGTGGCAACAGGCTGCGTGGTCCTCGATTTTTCCCAGGATCGAAAGCCCACGTAAAGCAGCGCGAGGATGCCGCCAAGCAAATGCAGTCCATGCGCGGCGGTGAAGACATAGAAAAAACTGCTGCTTGGATTCCACGAAATAAAAACTCCAGCCGCGCGGATTTGATGCCAGGCGTAGAGTTGACCGCCGACAAAGAGCAATCCCAGTCCCGTCGTCAGACCCCAGTAGCTGCGGAAAGCCTCCGTTGCCCCACGGGAAAGCTGCCGGCGGGCGAGTTCCAGAGTCACGCTGCTGGCCAAGAGGATCACAGTATTCGCCCACAAGATTCGCGGAAGCTGGAAGGGCTTCCAGTCCAGTCCCAGCCCGCGACGGACAATGTAGGAGCTCGTTAAAGCCATGAAAAACATGAGGATAGCGCCCAAACCGAGGGTCATCCCGGTTATGTAAGCTCGCCGGGGAATGGGCACGCCGCCGCGGCCGCCATGGCCCCCTCCTTCGGCGCCACTGGAGGGCGGTGCGCCCCCACCGCCGCCTGGCAGTGTGAGATCGAGTTCGTTTGCGACTGTGCCGGGCACGAAGGTCTCCGCCTATCTGGTCTTCTTCCCCACTGCTTCAGGAACGGCGTTCTGCATGATGAAGTCTTTTGCTTCACCGGGGACGGCGAATTCATACGCGCCGCGATAGACCACTTGCTCCACGCCGTTGAAATTGTCGTGCGGCGGCGGGCCGGGAATGGTCCATTCCAGGGTCGTGGATTCCCAGGGATTCATCTCGGCGTGCTTGCCACGCCATAGTGATCCGATGAAGTTCCCGAGGAAGAGCAACTGGGAGCCGATGGTGATGAAGGCCACGATGGAAATGAAATGTTGGACGGTCCACAATCCGGAATGTGTGGCGCCGCCGAGATAGTCCACGCCCGTGAGGTCCGCATACCTCCGCTCATGACCGGCGATCCCCAGGAAATGCATAGGCATGAAGATGCAATAGACTCCAATAAAGGTCAGCCAGAAATGGACTTTCCCAACCGTCTCGTTCAGGTGCTTCCCGAACATCTTCGGGAACCAGAAATAGGTGGCCGCGAAAATCCCGAAAATGGCCGCGACGCCCATGATCAAATGGAAGTGTGCAACGACGAAATAGGTGTCATGGAGGGCCAAGTCAATGGATGGCTGCGCCAGGAACAGCCCTGAAAGTCCGCCGGAAACAAAAAGGGAAACGAATCCCAGCGCGAATAGCATCGCAGTCGTGAAGCGGATCTGGCCGCCCCACAGTGTGCCCAGCCAATTGAACGTCTTGATGGCGGAGGGCACGCCGATGCTCATGGTGAGCAGCGAAAAAGCAAATGCCGAATAGGGGCTCATGCCACTGATAAACATGTGGTGGCCCCAAACGCAGAACCCCAGAAACCCGATCCCGCACATGGCATAGACCATGGCGCGGTAGCCGAACACCGGCTTTCTCGAAAACGTGGAGAGCAGGTGCGACGCGACTCCCATGCCCGGCAGGATCGCGATATACACCTCCGGGTGGCCGAAGAACCAGAAAAGATGCTGCCAGAGCAGGGGCGATCCGCCGGCGTGATTGCTGATGATCTGGTCGGTAACGAGCAGCCCGCTGGGGATGAAGAAACTCGTGCCCGCTACGCGATCCAGCAGAAGCAACGCGCAGGCTGCCAACAGCACGCCGAACGCCAGCAACCCCAGCACCGCCGTCACCAGCCAGGCCCAGACGGTGAGTGGCATGCGCATCAGCGACATCCCGCGCGCGCGCAAATCCACGGTCGTCGTTATGAAGTTCAACGCCCCCATCAATGACGCGCCGCAAAAAATTGCCAGTCCGATCACCCAAAGCGTTTGCCCCGCCCCTTGGCCGGGTCCGGCAATTTTCCCCAGCGCGGAAAGCGGCGGGTAGGCTGTCCAACCCCCGATCGGCGGCCCCTCTTCCACGAAAAACGCCGCGACCATCACGACCAGCGAAACAAACGTCGTCCAGAACGAAAGCATGTTCAGGACGGGGAAAGCCATGTCTGCGGCGCCGATCTGGATGGGAAGGAAATAGTTGCCGAATCCGGATTGCGGCGCGGTGGTCAGGACCATGAACACCATGATGGTGCCGTGCATGGTCAAGAGCGCCAGGTATTGCTCGGGAGAAATCTGGCCATGGAAAAACGGCAGCTTGACGTCTGGCCAGACCAGGTGGATGCGCATCAAGATGGAGAGACCCATCCCGAGAAAAACCGAGAAGAGGGCCAGCAGGAAATACTGGATGCCGATGACCTTGTGGTCTAGGCTGAAAATGTATTTTCGGATGAACCCTGTGGGCGCGGCATGGGCATGCCCGCCTTCAGCGTGCGAAACCATTCACTCTTTCTCCTTGGCCTGGGGCGTTCTCACTGGTTGGCCGCCATGGTTTTCAGCCACTGCTCGAAATCAGCCTCGCTCATCACCAGAAGTTCGCTGCGCATCGTGTAATGGCTTTGGCCGCACAATTCGGCGCAAGCAATCTCATATTTTCCAACTTTCGTGGCCGTGAAGTGCATGCGGATGGTCATCCCGGGCACGGCGTCCTGCTTCAAGCGCAACTCGCGGACAAAAAAGCTGTGTGTAACATCCTGGGATCGAATCAACATTTCCACTTCTTTGTTCACCGGGACGGCGAGAACGGAACCCGGGCCGAGGACGATGTCGTCCTTCCCGTTTGCATCCTTGGGATCCAGTTGCCACGGACTGGCGCTCTGGTCGCCGCGATTCCGCTCCTGCATGGCCGTTTCCACGGACTTGTAATTCCCGAATTTTCCATCCGGGCCGGGGAAGCGGAAGCTCCATTTAAATTGCTGTCCGGTCACTTCCACTTGCAACGCATTCGCCGACGCCGGCGTGAAGTGCACTTGAGCCCAGGCATCCTCCGCATATGCGCCTAACCCAACGAACAGGATCACTGTCGCGAGCGTCCAGACGACTTCCATTCCCGTGTTGCCCTCCGAGTGGCTGGCGCGCTTGCCGGTATCGCGGTAGCGGAACACCACCCAGGCCAGGCCCAGTTGGGCCAGGACAAAAACAATTCCCGTGATCCAGAGGGTTCGGGAGAATTGCGAGTCGATCAGGTCGCCGATCTTGGTGATGGAGGGGGGGAACCACCACGGCTTGACGACAAATAGATAGACCGTGATGAGGGTGAATGCCAAAAGTAAAACTGAGAGGGCCACTGCTACAGATGTCGATCCTGCATCCCTGGATTTGTGTTTCTCCATCTCCTCCGCTCCGCGAAACTGGCGGCCGCTTCGCCCACACCGACGCGCGATTTTGCCGCTGCAAGAAAACAAATTAGAAGCGCCTCATGATATACAACCCTGCGGCGATTGCAATACTTAAGCTGCGGTTTTTTTCAATTATTTTCAGGGCGCCGCCGGCGCAACGGAAGTGCGCGTGTGCACGGCCTCGGGGTGGTGGATGTAGAGCGAGGCCGGGTTCACGAGCTTCTGTCCGGGATGTTCCGGCAACGAAATCTGATACCGCACTTCCCGTTGGTGATCCTGGACCTGGCGTTCGGCGTTATAAACACTCCGGAATTTCCAAAGCATTTTCACGAAGTTTGTCTGACCGTTCATCAAGTGCTTGGTGGCAATGAGGAAGGTGTGTTTCAACGCCTCCCAGCCCAGATGTTTCTGATTGAGGATCTGCTGCGTGCGCACTAATTCACCATAAAACTTCTCGAGACCCATTTTGGCGGGCAATACGGCATGCTGCACATCAAACAGCCTGTAATCGCGCGTTGTGAAGTTGCGCGATTCGGTCTGCCAGGTTTCCGTGCCCGGATAAGGAGTGTTCACCGTGACGTGGACGATCTCCGGGACTTCCAGGGCCCACTTGCGGATGATCTCGAACCGCGATTCGTCCCAGCTCGGGTCTGCGATGATATTCACGGCTGCCCTGATATCCATGTCTCGAGCGCACTGCAGCGCTTCAAAGTTTTTGCCGATTGTCGTGCGCTTGCGGTGAGCCTTCAGCCCTTCCTCATCAATCGCCTCCAGGCCCAGGAACATGTACTCGAGGCCCAGTTTCTTCCAGCGACGGAAGACTTCTTTGTTGCGCAAGAGGACGTCGCCGCGCGTTTCAAAATAGAACATCTTTTCAATGCCGCGCTTTTCGATGGCGTCGGCCAGCGCCATGGCGTGATCGGCCTGGATGAAAGCAACGTCGTCCACGATAAACACACCGGGCTCTTTTATGGAGGCGAGATCCTCAGCTGCTTCCTCAGGCTCCAGCCGGCGATAGTTGCGGCCGTAGAACGTCCATGCGCTGCAGAAGACGCAATCCCAGGGGCAGCCGCGTGTGAACTCGATGCTGGCGCAAGGGTCCATCACACCGATGAAATATTTGCGGCGCTTGGCGAGCAGGTCGCGCGCGGGGCGCAAGGAACTCAGATTCTCAACCAACTTGGGTGAGGGGCCTTCGCCATCGGCGGTCACGAGGCCGGGAAGTTTGCCGAGCGCGCGCAAATCGCCCGAGGCCTCCAACACGGCCGTCACAATGGCCTCGCCTTCCCCGCGCACCACGCAGGCAAGCGCGCCATCGGCGTGCTTCAGGATCTCCTTCGCCGTGAACGATGCGCTGTGCCCGCCGGCAAACAAGAAGCAATGGGGCAGCTTGCGGCTCGTTTCCTTGGCCAGGTCAATCACTTCCGGAATATTCGCCAGGTAGTTGAGAGAGAACCCGATGGCCTCCGGCTTCCAGGTCTCAATCAACCGGAAGTAATCAGGATGTTTGAAGACCTGGAGGTCCAGCAAGCGAACGTCATGGCCGGCGCGGCGCGCCGCGGCAGCCACCAGTTCCAGGCCCAGAGGTTCCAGGCGCAGGTATATTTCCGAATACATCAACGGACTGGGATGTACGAATAGGACTTTCATGATTCCCTCCGCCCTGTATCCCTTGCGAATTGCCCACATTGAGCCGCAAGCGGTTGTTCCCGGCTGAGCGGTATATGACGATTAGACGCCATCATAACAGGAGAGCGATGCCGGACGCTCAGAAATCGGTGAGGGCGCGGGGAGGGATGGCAACGCGCACGGCGTTCAGCACTGCCACGAGGTCAATCACTTCCTGGGCGATGGCGCCGCCAATGGGGGGCAAGAAGCCAACCGCGGCAGCGATCATCCCCAGGACGCTTAAAGCCATGCCGCCGACTGCGCTCTCGAGGGCAATCCTACGCATCCGAATGGCGATGTGCATCAACTCGTCCACGCGGCTCAGCGAGGCCTCCAGGATGACTGCATCGGCAGCTTCAGAAGTGATTTCATTCTTGGCCCCGAAGGCCACGCCAACCGTGGCGGCCTGCATCGCGGGGGCATCGTTGATTCCATCCCCGAGAAACAACGTCGGGGCTCGTAACGTCTCCTCACGCACAATTTGAACTTTCTCCTCGGGACTTTTGGCGGAATGGATCTCCTGAATGCCCACTTGCTCCGCCAAATGCCGCACTTCCCTGTCGCGGTCACCGGAAACAATCAAAACGCGGCTGACGTTGTGGCGGGGTTTCAGATGGCCAACGAAGGGAGAACTCTCGCGGCGCGGCTCATCTTCAAACCGAATCGTCGCCGCATAGGTATTGTCGATAAGTACGACGCATTCCAGTCCCGCAGCCAGGGGAGGAAGCGCCGCGCCGCGCGCAGCGGCCTTCGCCCGGTTGGTGATCCAGAGGGTCCGGCCGTCAACAGTTCCTCGTAAGCCTTCGCCCTGGCGCTCACTGATCGCGCTCACGGGCTGGCTGCGTAGTTCCGCCCTGGCGGCAGCATCGAGGATGGCGCCGGCCAGCGGATGCTTCGAGTAGCGCTCCACGCTGGCCGTCAAGCGCAGGACATCATTGGCTTCGATTCCGGGAGCGCTTTGCACCGCGGAAAGCGCGGGCTTCCCATACGTCAACGTGCCGGTCTTATCAAAGATCAATGTCCGGCACCGATCTATTTGTTCCAGGACGACAGGGTTCTTGATAATGATGCCGCGCCGCGCGGCAAGGGAGATGGCTCCAATCACTGCCACTGGAATGGCGATCAAGAGGGGGCAAGGTGTCGCGACCACCAGGACGGCAAGGAAGCGCATGGACTGGCCGGTGGCGAACCAGGCCGTTACCGCGACTGCGACGGCGATGGGCGTGTACCAGGCTCCCAGTTTGTCCGCCAGACGGCGAATTCGCGGGCGGCGCTGCTGCGTATCTTGCATGACCTGCATGATGCGGGCGTAGCGGGAATCCACCGGCAGCTTTTCCGCGCGGATGGTGAATGCCGCGTCTCCGTTGATCGCGCCGGAAAGGACTTCCGCGCCCGGCGCCTTTTCAATCTCGAACGGCTCACCGGTCAGATAGGCTTCGTTCATTCTCCCCTGGCCTTCGATGACCACTCCATCCACGGCGCAGATTTCGTGAGGGAACACGACGAGCGCATCGCCCAATGCAATCTCATTCAAGGAAACATCCTGAATTTCGGCGCCATTCTTGCGGTGCGCCACAAGAGGCATGCGCCGGGCGAGCGCGTCGAGCACGGAGGAGGCGCGCCGGCTGGCAAACTCTTCGAGCGCGGTGCCACCGCTGAGCATGAGGATTACGATTGCGGCCACAAGGTATTCCCCGAGAATCACGGAAGTGACGATGGAGATTCCCGCCAGCAGATCCGATCCAAAATCTCTTGCAAGCAAGTTCCGCAGGAGTGGAAGGATCAGCGGTATGCCGCCGGCGACGAGAATGAGCAGCAGCGGCGCCTGCCAATAAATACCAGGGAGCCCAGTAAGGTAGCGAAGGACCAGGTGCAGCAGGATCCCCGCCGCGGTAAAAATCGCGATGTAGCGCGGCGGAATCCAGGCGCTCGGCTGCTGGATGTGTGTAATCAGTGGGGAAGACACTGTTAGGGTGAGTGTACCAGCCCCTGGTGAATCTCCAGGGCTCAGCGGTACCTAGGACCCCGCGACCAGGCGTTCCAGAGCCGCCTTGTCCTTGATCAGGAGAGTTGAACCCTTGACCTGCAGGAGGTCCTTCTTCTTGAAATCTGCAAAAAGGCGCGTGACCGTTTCGCGGGACGATCCAATCATCTGGGCAATCTCTTCATGAGTGAGGGAAAGCGTGATCCTCAGGGGACTCGCTCCGTTGGGTTGATTGGCGGCCCACTCTAGAATGAAACGCGCCAGTTTTTCACCTGCTGAACTCGAGAGGCCAATGGTGCGCATTTCGTCGAATGCGGAATAGTAGGTTTCACTCAATTCCCGAGCCACGCGCAGCGCGGCTTCACCAAATTCGCGGAGGAAGTTCTGGAAATCGATCTTGGAGATGAAATTTGCCTGCGTGGGCTCCAGGACTTCGGCCGTGACTTCATAAGGCTTGCCGGAAATCGTCGCCGGCAGCCCGAGCACTTCGCCGGGGTCGGCAATTTTCAGGATGAGTGTCTTCCCGTCCGCTGCGGAGGTGGAGAGTTTCACATGCCCATTGCAAATGATGAAGACGCCGCGGGCGGCCTGGCCTTCCACGAACAGGGTCGCGCCCTTGGGATAGGTCGCCGAAGCCGTAATCTCAGCGAGGCGTTTCACGGCTGCCGCAGGCAGGTCACAAAAAAGTCGGTCCTGCCGGTGTGGGCAGGAGACACAACTCTCGATGATTGCAAGGCCGTAGGGAGCTCGCATGGGGCGTCGAACACGCATTATACGCCCCCGGACCTGACAAACGAGATGAAACCTTCTGGACATGCTGCTCTCAACACGCCTTGGAGAACCCATTTATTTTGGAAGAACCGGCTCCACCAGCCAGTGACCCAGGTCACATTTCCCTGTGAGTCAAGTCACCGCGCTCCAGGCTCCTTGGAGCGAAAGTAGTAACGAGTCGGATTGTTCGGGGGAGGCGATCATGCACAGGGATGAGCGCGATCTGATGGAGGTCTTGAAATTCGAGCTCGAGTTTCTGGAGAAGGGCGGATACGGACGTTCGCCGCGCGCGCCCTGGCGCCCGAAATTTATCTTCGAGGATTCTCCCAGCTGCATGAATTACGACTCCAAGGAGAACCCCACACCTTGCGATGAGTGTGTGCTGATGCAATTGGTTCCGTTCGATGACCGAAAAAACGCCATCCCCTGCCGGTTCATCCCCCTCGACGAATCGGGTGAGACGCTGGACTCGCTCTATCGCCATGGCGAACAGCACGAGATTGAAGAGGCGATGAAGGGCTGGCTCCGCGCGACCATCGCAAGGCTGGAAGAGGCGCGCGAGGCTCAACGCCAGTTGCAAGGCAACTCGGCGCATCCCTCGGGCGAATGTGGACCGGGCGTTCCCTTTCAAGCGATGGGAGTACTGCAGAATCAGAGCGCGCACCCGAAATGCGCGAATCCCGCGTGCCCGACGGCGTTCCACTGGCTCAAGGGTGGGAAGTTCTTCCGGTTTTCCCTGTATAAAGGCAACGCGTGCGCCGCACAACATGCGGAAGAATCGGATTGCAAGGACCCCTGCGTAAAGCACTACTGGCTGTGTGAGACGTGCACCAGCGTATTCACGCTCGTACACGAAGGTGAAAAGGGAGTGATGCTGAAGCTCTTGTGGCCGGAACTTCCGGGCGCCAAGAATGTTAAAGAGACGACGGCCGCATAGGTAATCTGCAGACATGAATCAGCGGTCCGCGAAAGGCCCCCTGCGCATTGCCTAGCCCCCGCAAACTGCGATCCCGGTTCTGACCGTCAGAATCAATCAGAAGACTCTGCCTTACGGCCGGATTGCGACTTTCATTACTCCGTCGCGCCTCTCGCCAAATACCGCATAGGCTTCGACAATGTTCGAGAGCGCGAAGGAGTGCGTGAGCAGGGGTGTGAGGTCCAGGCGGCCATGGCGCACCAGCTCCATCAAACGCCGCATGCGTTCCTTGCCGCCGGGACATAGAGTTGTAATGATTTTGTGATCGCCGACGCCCGCGGCAAAGGCATCCACTGGAATGGAAAGTTTTCCTGAATACACTCCCAGGCTGGAGAGTGTTCCGCCGGCACGAAGCACCCGCAAGGCGTTCTCGAACGTCGTTTGTGTTCCCAGAGCCTCGATGGCCACATCCACTCCGATTCCCCCGGTCAGTCGCTTGATTTCCGCGACCACATCGATTTCATTCTGATTAATGACAACGTCCGCGCCCATGCGCATTGCCATTTTCGCGCGGACGGGATCCGATTCCACGCCGATGATCAGGCCAGCCCCGTTTAGCCTCGCTCCTGCGGTGGCGCACAGGCCGATAGGTCCCTGAGCAAAGACGGCGACCGTATCGCCGATGCGAAGATTCGCGCTTTCCGCCGCTGATATTCCCGTGGACGCAATATCCGCCAGCAGAATCACCTGTTCGTCCTTCAAATCGTCGGGGATCTTCGCGAGATTTGCCTGTGCATATGGCACCAAAAGGTATTCGGCCTGCGCGCCATTGATGATGTTGCCGAATCTCCACCCGCCAAGGGCGCCGCCGCACTGGGCGAGGTTGCCGCCCAAACAATAATTGCACTGGCCGCAGGGAGTGATGGCCCCCACTAGGACGCGGTCCCCGACTTTGTAACCGCTTACCCCCGCGCCGATCTCATGGATCACGCCGACGGCCTCGTGCCCGATCACCAGCCCCGGCTTGACGGCGTATTCACCCTTTAAGATGTGCAAGTCGGTGCCGCAAATGGTTGTAAGCGTGACGCGCAAGACCGCTTCGCCCAACCCCGGTTTGGGGATGGGAACGGATTCAATGCCAATCTGGCCCGGCCCTCGGAACACCAGCGCCTTCATGGTTGTCTCTGCCGCCTGCTTTTGATGCACGGGGATCATCGCTGAGGTTGTCATGGCGAACTCCATTCCTACATGTAAATGGTATTCCGCGCTGTTCAAGAGCGCACAGGCGCAACGTCACCCTTCGCTGTGCCTGCGATCACTTTGAGAAGCGCCGTTGGAAGGGATGGAAGGGTGCCTTATTTTTCAACCACGAAATTGCCGAGGACCAATGTATCCATTTCACTCTTGGAGAAAGTATTGAATGCATTCTCGGGTGTATTCACGATGGGCTCGCCCTTGAGGTTGAAGGACGTATTCAAGAGCGCGGGCACTCCGGTAGCCTGGCCAAACCGTTCAATCAATTTGTAGTAGCGCGGGTTCACATCCCGGAAAACGGTTTGCAGACGTCCCGTGCCATCCACGTGCGTGATGGCGGGCAGGCTGCTCTGTTTCTCTGGGCGCACCGGCACCACATAGAGCATGTAGCGCGCAGGCGAATGGGCGGCGACATTGGGAAAATCGAAGTAGGTTTCCGCCGATTCGGCCAGCACCGAGGGAGCGAAGGGCCGGTAGGGCTCACGGAATTTGATCTTGGTATTGACGATGTCTTTCATCGCGGGATTCCGTGGATCGGCAAGAATGCTGCGGTTTCCGAGCGCGCGTGGCCCCCACTCGAATCGCCCCTGCAGCCACCCGATCACTTTTCCGCGCTGCAATCGCTCGACCACAGAATCAAACAGCAGGTCGTCATCCTCTATGTGCTGGTAAGCGATTCCGTTCTGATCCAGAAAATCCCG
This sequence comes from Terriglobia bacterium, assembly GCA_041476305.1. GTDB lineage: Bacteria > Acidobacteriota > Terriglobia > Acidiferrales > UBA7541 > DASTCZ01. Next base: position 20,257 of record JBGOTC010000002.1, on the reverse strand, counting down.
GATTTCCTGCGGCGAATAACTCTTCCCCCAGTAGGCGTAGTCCATCCGGAAACGCCGGGGATTTCCAAGCAGCATGTTGTCTGCCCACAGCGCCGCGCCCAGCGCGCCGCCTCCATCCCCCGCCGCGGGCTGGATGAACAACTCCTCAAACTCCGTTTCCTTCAGGATGCGAAAGTTCGCGACGCTGTTGAGCCCCACACCACCCGCGATGCAAAGTCGCTTCTGTCCAGTCTCCTTCCCAACGTGGCGGGCCATGCCGATGAGCACTTCTTCCGTGACGCGCTGGATGCTCGCGGCGATGTCGGCGTAATGCTGGTTGAGAGCCGCAAGCTCCTCGTAGTTGGCGGGGCGCTCGCCGAAGTAGCTGGGGTATCCCGAGGCAGCGGTGAAAAAAGGCAGCTTCGGAGAACGCGGCTCTCCGAACAATTCCACGAATCGTTCGTTGTATGTGCGGTCAAGGGAGTGGTGAAAGCAGAAATAATCCATATCCAGCGAAAAGGAGCCGTCTGATTCCTGCCGGATGAGCTTCCAGACTTTTTCGAGATAACGGGGCTGGCCGTAAGGCGCCATGCCCATCACCTTGTATTCCCCTTCGTTCACTTCGAATCCGAGGAACGCGGTGAAGGCGCTATAGAGCAATCCCAGCGAGTGTGGAAAAACAGTCTGTTTCTGCAAACTCACCTGGTTGCCGCTTCCACGGCCCCAGGTGCTGGTCACCCATTCACCGACCCCGTCCACCGTCAGAATCGCGGATTCGTCGTACGGCGAGCAAAGAAACGCGCTGGCGGCGTGGGAGAGATGGTGCTCGCAAAAAAGAATCTTCTTTCGCGGGATCCCCAGCTCCACGGAAATCTTCGAGGCCAGCCAGAGCTTGTCGCCCATCCACGTGATCATGGACTCGCGGAATGTCTTGTAGGATTTCGGATACATCTGCAAAGCGGTGGCAAGGATGCGGTCGAATTTCCGGAATGGTTTTTCGTAAAACGCCACGTAGTCCAGGTCGCCGCCCTTTATTCCGGCGGTTTCCAGACAGAACTCCACCGCGAGCTTGGGAAAACCGGAGTCGTGCTTGATGCGGGAAAAGCGCTCTTCTTCCGCGGCGGCAACGAGCTGGCCGTCGCGCAGAAGCGCGGCGGCGGCATCGTGGTAAAAGCAGGAAATTCCGAGGATGTGCATCTAGCCCTGGCGGCGAGCGTGTTTCAGGTCGGCGGCTTCCGGCGAATAATCGAGCCAGCCGGAGGGCCGCTTCTTGATGCGAAGAGAATCCGAAAACAGCCGCATGCCGAATCCAAAAGGCCACACCAGCAGCACATAGATGATGGAGAGAATTACGCGGCCTTGAATCGTGCCCAAGCGATGGGCGATTCGCTTCCACGAGGCCCAGGCATTCTTCATCTTTGGCACGGAATCCACCGCCTAGAAAAACGGATACGTGAAGGGAGCAAGCACCGCGCTCTGCGCCAGGATCAGCAACACCGCGAAAATGAACAGCATGATCAGCATGGGCAGCATCAGGCGGCGCTCGTGGCTCCAGAAAAAGGAGAGCAGCTCCCCCGCAATCACTAAGCGCTGACCGGTTTTCCGCAAGAATTTCAACGTGTTCCCCTGCTCAACGAAAAAACATAGGCCCGCTATGGGGAAGTGTCAAGGCGCAGGTTTCGCTGCCGGCGCCGCTGTTCCGCGCTTGCGGATGAGGTCGCCGATGAAATTGGCGATGAATTCGCCGGCCTGCTGATTGCCCTTGACGCTCATGTGCATTTCATCGCGGAACAACTTTGTGCGCTCTGTCCCGCGCGTGGCGGCGAATGCGCCGCTCAAATCGGCCAGCGGGGTGTGAGTTTCCCCGGCGATGGCGCGAATGGCGGCGTGTTTACGCTCCAATTCGGTGAGCATTTCCGGCCGATAGGCCCTGTGGAGCCACAGCATTTTCCCATACGCAGTCTGCTCGTCCGCGGTCATCCCCGGAAAATAGAGCGCGGGATACAAGATGAGCACCGGCTGCTGTTCGTGGGCCTGGATTTCGCTCATGAGCTTCGTGAAATCTTCCACGAACACCTCGTGATAATTGTCCATGGACCAGCTGGCGCTTTCGCGCCGCACGTTGAGTCCTGTGTAAATCTTTTGCACGATCAGCGAGTGGCGCAGCAGAAATGCCTTGATCGTCCTCTCCGGATATTGCTCCGCACCCGCCATCGTATTGCGCGGGGGATTGAATCCTCCCGGATCCACGAGGCCCCCCGCGCGGTTCCAGCCCTCATAGACAATCACAAAGTCTGGATGCAGCGGCACGATGTCCCGCCGGTAACGCAGCAGCAACTGGCGGCTGCCGTATCCCGGCACCGCCGCGTTGATCACTTCGGCGTCAATCCCGCGCGCCTTGAGTGTGCGCTCCAAAACCGCGGGCCAGGCATCTTCCGCTTTCAATGCGTGCGCATAAGTGGTGGAACCACCCATACAGACAATCCGAAACGCGGCCCTACGATTGGGGTCGGGGGCCTTCCCGCGGAACGATTCAGGATAGAGCGGATCCGCCGGATTTAATTTGTAGAGCAGGTCCGGATCCGGCGCCCAGGTCGGCAGCGCCAGCGACAACGAATGACGGTTGATCAGCCGGTAGGTGAACTCCAACGCGATGCAAACGACGACAAAAATAGCCGCGTACTTCGCAATCTTGCGCAGATAGAAAAGGAAGGAGTGCGGTTGATTGGCCACCGGGCAGCGAACAGCTCCTGTCTGTGATGTGGCGCGTATTTCTGAAAAATGGTGCGGAAGGAGGGATTCGAACCCTCACGCCTTACGGCGCCACCCCCTCAAGATGGTGCGTCTGCCAGTTCCGCCACTTCCGCACGGGTGGTGAGGAATTGATTCTAGCCGGAGCAAACAAAAGGAGCAAGCGAAGGGGATGAAAGGAAGTCTCGCAATATGAAAGCCCTGGCGCCTCCTCCACTAATTATTTTCTGAGTTTTTCGAACTCCGCTTTGGTCACCCAGGTCACGTTGAAATACACGTCACCCTTTTCGACAATTTCAGCGGCGTCGAATGACCGGAGATATTTGAGAGTTTCTCCGGCCGCCCGGGAGACGAACGAAGCCCATGATTCATCCCGCCGACCGTCCACACTATTGCCGTGTACTTCCCGCATGCCGCTTAGTCCAATAGGCAGACTCCGTATTCCCCTTTCTTTCAGAAGCCATAATTCTGATCCGAGCACCGCGAATTCGTGCGCTGCGAGCCACTCGACCGCGGTAGTTGCGAAGACGGGCCTCCATGCCACCTCATTACCGGACACAATAGCAGCGGTAGCTAGTTCTTCCGGAAAGTCTACAGGGAATAATTCGCTAGACATGGCTCTGTTCACGTCCATCCCTAGACTACTCTAAAGACTTCGCGTTGAAATTCACGAGCGACTCTTCCTCGATCTCATAACTAATCTCAATCGGCCTGCAGCAGACTTCGCAATCCTCAATGTATGTCTGGCGCTTCACCGAGTCGTCGAGCACCATCGAAATTATCTCCCCGCAATGCGGGCACTCGAAGGAGTGTTCCATTGAGACATCAAATTAGAGCAATTTCATTTGAAAGTGAATCTTCTTTGCAACGCGAGGGCGGAGCCCGAATACGTTACCTGCCGGGAGGTGGCGTTGCCGGCGATGGAGTAGTGGGCGGCTTTGCCGGTGCGGGCGCGTTGGACGCCGGTTTGGTGTACTGCTCCAACACCGAGCGGCCGGAGACTGAAGTGTCTTGCCGTATGACCAGCAACATTGATGTAACCATGAACATTACAGCGCACCAGGTAGTGGTCTTGGAAAGCAGCGTAGCCGCGCCGCGAGGACCAAAAGCCGTCTGGCTGCCTGCGCCGCCGAAGGCCCCTGCCAGGTCAGCCTTGGTGCCGCTCTGCAACAGCACCACTATCGCCAACACGAAGCAAACCAGGACGTGGAACACCAGAAGCAGTGTGGGCACTTTCCATCCGAGGAGGAGTATCAATCCTCCGATAAGGAATGAAATGATCCACTTCACTTGAACCGGCATCTGGTCAACTCCCGCCTAAAATCTCAATTTCGCTCAAAAATTCACGATGGCCGCGAATGAACCTGCTTCGAGGCTCGCGCCGCCCACCAGCGCGCCATCAATTTCCACCTGCGCCATAAGACCCCGGATGTTATCGGGCTTGACGCTGCCGCCGTAGAGGATCCGCAAAGCTGCGGCACGCTCGGGGGTGAAGCGGCTGGCCGCCTGGTCCCGCAGAAAACGGTGCGCTTCCCCGGCCATTTCCGGTGTTGCCGTGCGCCCCGTTCCAATTGCCCAGACGGGCTCGTACGCAAGCAGAATACGGGAAAACTGGTCAGGGGTCAACGCGGCCGTCGCGCCCTGGAATTGCCGGCCCAGAACCGCGTCCGTCTCGTTCCGGGTGCGCTCGTCCAAAGTCTCACCCACACAAGCAATTGGCACGAGCCCAGCCGCGAGCGCGGCCGCCAGTTTCTTCCCTACCGTCTCGTCAGTTTCGCCGAAAAGCTGCCGCCGCTCGCTGTGCCCGAGGATCACGTACCGGCAGCCCGCCTCCAACAACATCCCCGCGGAGGCTTCCCCCGTAAACGCCCCCTGCTTTTCCCAGTGCATGTTCTGCGCGGAAATCGCAATGTTGGAGCCCGCGGCGGCCTCCGCGGCCGCTGCCAGCGCCGTGAACGGCGGGGCGACCACGATATCGCAATGTGTGGAGGCGGCGACGAGTGGTTTGAACGCGGCGAAAAACGCACGCGTCTCCGGGCGTGTCTTGAACATCTTCCAGTTGCCGGCGATGACGGAGCGTCGCAAAACTGTCTCCTCAATTCCGGGAAAAATCAGCGGCTCGTGAGCGCTTCCACGCCGGGAAGTTTTTCGCCGGCCAAAAACTCCAGCGAAGCGCCGCCGCCGGTTGAAATATGGCTGATCTTATCAGCGACGCCCGCCTGATGCACTGCCGCGACGGAATCTCCGCCGCCTACGATACTCGTCGCGCCCGCAGCCGTCGCCAACGCAACCGCGCGCGCCACACCTAAAGTCCCGCGCGCGAATGCCGGCATCTCGAACACTCCCATGGGCCCGTTCCACACAATTGTTTTCGCTCGCGAGAGTTCCGCGCTGAAAGCCGCGATCGTCTCGGGGCCAATGTCCAAACCCATCCAGCCCGCGGGCGTCCGCGCGATGGGGAGAGTCTTCACCTGCGCGTCCGCCTTGAATTCGGAGGCCACCACGTGGTCGCTCGGCAACAACAGCCGGAAATTCCGCTGCTTCGCTTCGCCCAGAATTTTCCGCGCCAGGTCCAGCTTGTCCTCTTCCACGAGCGACTTGCCGATGTCGATCCCCTGCGCCCTGAAAAATGTGTAGGCCATGCCGCCGCCGATGATCATGGCGTCGGCAATCCTCATCAGGTTTTCGACCACCTCAATCTTGTCGGAAACCTTCGCCCCTCCGAGCACGGCCACGAACGGCCGGTCGGGATTCGAGATGGCCTTCCCGAGGTAGGTCAGTTCCCTCTCCATCAGCAGGCCCGCCGCGGCCTGAGTCACAAACCTCGTAATCCCAACGACCGACGCGTGCGCGCGATGCGCCGATCCGAATGCATCGCACACAAACAGGCCGTCACACAATCCAGCGAGCTGCCGTGAAAAGGATTCGTCGTTGGCTTCTTCTTCGGCGTGGAAACGCACATTCTCCAGCAACAGCACGCCTCCGTCCGCCAGCGCCCTGCTCTTCGCCTCCGCTTCCGCGCCCACGCAGTCTGCGGCGAACTCAACGGGCCCACCCAGCAGCTCCGCCAAGTTCACACGCGCGGGGGCTAGACTGTACTTCTCATTGAGTTTCCCTTTGGGCCGCCCCAAATGTGACGCGAGCACCAGCCGCGCTCCGCGCTCGATGGCCAAACGCAGCGTGGGCAAAGTTTCGCGGATGCGCGTGTCGTCGGTGACCTTGCGGGGCGTCTCGTCGGAGAGCGGCACGTTGAAATCCACGCGGATGAAAACGCGCTTGCCCTTGAGCTGGAGATCGCGGATGGAAAGCTTGGTCATTGTTGCCGGCGCGTTCCGCGAAAGCCTAGAAACGCGCGGCCATGTATTTGATCAGGTCCTTCACGCGGCTGGAATATCCCCACTCGTTGTCGTACCACGCCAGAATCTTCACGCAGTTCCCGGCCACGACCTTGGTGTATTCCGCATCCACGATGGATGAATTCGGATTGCCGCGAAAATCCACGGAAACCAATTCCTCTTCACTGTAGGCGAGGATTCCCTTCATGGGGCCTTCGGCGGCGGCGCGCATCGCGGCGTTCACCGATTCCACCGTCGCGGGTTTTTCCGTCGTCACCGTCAAATCCACCACGCTCACATTCGGCGTGGGCACGCGCATGGCATAGCCATCGAGCTTCCCCTTCACTTCCGGCAAGACCAGGTGCAGCGCCTTCGCGGCTCCCGTCGATGTCGGAATCATGGAAAGCGCCGCGGCGCGCGCCCGACGCAAATCCTTGTGCGGCAGGTCCAGCAGTTTCTGGTCGTTCGTGTAAGAGTGAATCGTGGTCATCGTGCCGTGCACGATCCCGAAAGAGTCCTGCAGCACCTTCACCACCGGCGCCAGGCAATTAGTTGTGCATGACGCGTTGGAAACAACGTGGTGCTTTGCCGGGTCGTAAGTCTTCTCGTTCACTCCGAGCACCACGGTCAGGTCCGGGTCCGTCGCCGGCGCGGAGATGATCACCTTCTTCACCGGCCCGCGGATGTGCTTCCGCGCGTCGGCGCCCTTGGTGAACAGGCCCGTGGATTCGATCACGATTTCGGCGCCAACCGACGCCCAATCCAGCTCCAAGGGATCCTTCACCTTGAACACCCGGAAACTCTTGCCATCCACGCTGATGGAATCCTCGGTGTGCGTCACCTTGTGCGTGAGATTGCCCAGAATGGAATCGTACTTGAGCAGGTAGGCGAGCGTTTTCGCGTCCGTAATATCGTTCACCGCGACGACTTCGATGCCCGGGTCGCCCAGGGTAGCCCGCACGATGTTCCGCCCGATGCGGCCGAAGCCGTTGATCCCTACTTTGACTGGCATTCTTCCTCCACGGTCAGGATGGTGTGTGATTCCGCCGGACTCCGCGCAACATCAATCACAGTGCGCGGCGGACGGATGATGCTAGGGCGCGCGGAAAAAATTGTCAACGCATCGCGATGGGGTCTTTGGGGAATTGCTGAATGCGGGTGACCTTATCGCCCACGAATGTCACGAATACTGTTCTCGCCGGAGGCTGCCCGTAAATCCAATCCTCGGTTTGATACCCTTCGGTGCTGGTCTCGCGGATTTTTTTCTCGGGCTTTCCGAGCGCCGCCTCCACCATCTCATGCGTCATTCCCACCACCGCGCGCTTATCGGTGATCGCCTTCTGCATTTCCGGCGTCAGAGTCTCCACCCATTGCACCGCCGGTGAACGCTCGTGCTCAAAATTGAGCACCGGCGCCAACAAGGCCTTCAATTCGTCCGGCGACAAATTGGGGATAGGCTTCCCGAAATCAATGATGATCGTTGAACCAAGCCCTTGTTGTTCCCGCTGCGGCATGGTGCTGCTCGTGGTGATCCCCGGGAACGCTCCGCCGCCAATCTGGATGTGGTCCCTCCAGCTGCCGCGCTTCGCCCCGCCACCATTAATGTAGACCACCACCTCAGTCTTCTTGAATTGCAGGCCGGTAATCTGGACATGGTCACCGGCGTTGATGGTCGCGCCGTGGGACATCAACTGCCGCTTCAACATCTCGTCGCTCAGCGGTTGATTGGGGCGCAGAATCACGCCTTCTTTCCCGCCCGGCAATGACTTGACGGCATGCGCAAACTCCCCATCCACGTAGCGCACCAGCGCCAGCTCCGCATACGGATCGAGTGGCCCATCCTTCTTCGGCGCGTTCTTCTGCTCCGCAGGCTTGTTTTGTGGAGATTGACTCTTGGGAGGCGCGGGTTGAGCTTGCTGCTCATCGCCGCTTAAATCGGGCAGCACCGGAACTCTCGCCCCCGCCAGCGCGTTCGACGGCGGGGCGGTTTGCGTGCGCCACGGCAGAACCTTAGGATCGTCCCCTGCAAACATCAAAAGGAGCGCCGACGTGCAAAGTGCCAAGCGGGTCATAGGGATCCTGCCTGCCGCCTATTGTAAATCTTCTTCGATGGCAGGGGAAGGGGCGAGTTTGCGCGTAAGGAAAAACCAAAGGATCGCAGCCAGACAGACCAGGGTAACCACCGCGCCGCCCTCGGGGCCATAATTCCCTCCCGTCAACCACACAGGCCCCGTATTTCGCGCACTGAACAGATTGGCGCCGAACTTCAGCCCGCTCACCGGCAGCGACACAATCGTCGCCATCCCGAAATTCCATGACCAATGCAGTCCGATCTGCATCCACATCGACCGCGTGCGGATAAACGGCATCGCCAGCAGGATTCCCGCAAGAATCGTGTTCAACGTGGAGAAGAACGTCGCATTGGGATTGCCGAGGTGTAGCAGGCCGAACAGGGCGGAGGTCGCCACCAGTGCGCCGCCGGTGCCGATGGATTCCATCAACCGTTGGAAACCATAGCCGCGGAAAGCGAGTTCTTCCACCGTGGCGGCCAGAGCAAAGAGCATCAGGTTTGCCCCCACTCGCTTCCAGAACAGAAGGTCGAATGTGTCGCCCCAAGAATAGTTGACGGTGCGGGTGGCCAGGAATACCGTCACGACCAGTAATTGCAACCCCATGCCCAGCGCAAATCCGCCGGAGAGTTGCTTTCCCCAGCCGCGGCGAACACTCAGACCGAGCGCGGAGAACTTCCGGCCATCTGCATAGCGCAGAAAAACCCAGCTCAATAGAAGGAAGGCAACCAATAAAGGGAGAGAGCTCCAAAACAGTTGCGCCCACATCGAGGCGTTCCGCGTGGCGCTGAATACCGCGCGGCCAACCTCTACATTGATTACGAAGACAGCGAGGAAAAAGAGCAGCGCCCGAAAGATTGGACGCAGCCGCCCACCCGCCCCCAGGAACACACGTTCGGACCGGATGGGCTGGCGGGCGGGGCGGTTTTCTCGAGGGCCGTCGGATTGTTCTTGGTTGGACACGAGTTGCGGTCAGCCGCTGACGTTTACGCGGACTCCGGCGCGATCAATCCGGAAAGGCAGCAATCTCCCGCCTGCGGTTGCAACGGCGGCTTCCACGCGAGCTCGCGCGTCCGGCTCGATCAGCAAAGTCACGCAGCCACCTCCGCCTGCGCCGCATACTTTTCCAGCGAGCGCCCCTTTCTTTCGCGCCGCCGCGATGATGCGGTCAATCAACGGTGTCGAAATGGTGGGCAGGTTGCGCCGCCGCGCCGTCCACTCCGCGCGGATCAGCCGGCCCACCTCGCTCCACTTCGAGCGAAGAAGCGCGACACGCACTTGTTGCGCAATCGCGGAAATCTCTTCCAGGTTGCGGTCCACGCGCCGGTCGCCGTTGATTTGCGCTTGAAAAACTTCCCAGTTGTTGATGCCCGATTGGCGCGGCTCGCCCGTGTAACACAACACCAGCCGCCGCTCGAGCGCCTCCGCGCTGACCGAGAGCGCTTCCCGGCTCTCACCGCCCGCGCGCAGATGGATGGCGCTGACTCCTCCGAAGGCGGGCGGGTAGTGGTCTTGCGTGCCGGTCGGTACTCGGATGACCATCGCCTCCGCGTCGCGGCTGATGTGGATCCATTGTTCGCGGCTCCCTCGCCGTCCCGTCAGCCGGTCGAGCGCCGCGCAAATCGCCACGGCCATTGCGCTCGAGCCGCCGATGCCCGCTCCTGCGGGCGCTTCCGAATCCGTCGTCAGCGTGAAGCCACGCGCGGGAGCGAACAGGCGCGTGAGGTGCGCGAGCAGCGGCAGGCGATAGCGCTTCGCACGTTCCAGCGCAGGAAGCGAAGCGAACGATTCCCGCCGCAGTGTATCCCGCGACTGCAGAGTGATGCGCCGGCTCGATCCCGATGTTTGGATTACACAACGCGCGTACCGTGAAATCGCACAATTCACGGTCACGGCGCCATCGTGGAAAAGGTAAAGCGGCCAGATGTCGAGCGTGCCCCCGGCCAAATCAATCCGCGTGGGTGCTTGCGATTCAATTCTCATGGATGAATTGTATCCTCGGGTCCCCTGCCAATTTCTTCCGAAGTTTACACCGGCCCCGCAGCCGGCTCGGGCGCCGGCATCCGCTCTTTCGCGCCGTGATTCCAAAAATAGAGATACATCGCACCGGCAATGAAATCATAAACCGCGTGGACGGCCATGGCGACATAAAGCGTGCCGGTGTAAAGCACCAGCGCCTGAAAAATCAGCGACATCACAAAAACTATCGCCGTGCCCTTCCATCCCTGGATGGCGTGGCCCAGCCCAAACGCCACCGCGCACAGGATCGCCGCGGCCCACCAGTTGAGGAGCCAGTAATACAGAATTCCGAATAACACACCGCGGTAGGAAATCTCCTCCACGAATCCGGCGGAGAGGCAGATCGCGACCCACTTTCCGAGCTCGCCGCCGTTTTGCGGCATGGTCCGGTAAACCTTTTGTGGACTCGCCATGGCTTTCGATTTCCATTGAGGAACCATCACCGCCAGAAAAACGACCAGCGTCGCAAGGCCGTACGCCATTTCCTTCCATCCAATTGTCGCGCGCGGAAACATCGGGAGATCGAACGACCGCCAGGTGACAAGTGCCAGGAGGAGCATCAATCCGTGCATGACCAGTGTGCTCAGCCGGAAGGCCGGCTTCGATGGAAAAGGCGCGCCCGCCCTCAGTTTGTAATACGAACGCACACAGAGCACCGGCAGTAATATCCCGATGTAGAAAACGTAGAATGCCGCGGGAAAACTCATCCGGAATCGCTCCTGTCCGTCTCTGCCACGCAACCTTTGAAACGGCGCGGAGTATATCCGCTCGCAACAGGAGAAACAATCAACGCGCGTGGAGAATTAACTCTTAATTGTTCCAACGAGCAGGCCTCTTCCTTTACTTGCACAGACGGACTCGGTAGTGTGAGGTTTCCTCGCGCGAGGCGCGCGAACCACGAACCAGGTGCCGAAGATTGACATGAGGGACCTACTCAGAAAATATCCGGTCGCGCGGCGATTCCTCGCTGGGTTTGAAGGCACAACCTTGCCGCCTGCCATCGGGGACCTTCTGGCGCATGGACTTGCCGGCGTCGCCATCTATCTGCGGAACTTCACAAGCGCTGAAGGCCTGGCTGCGCTAACAGCCGAAATTCGCGCCGCCGCAAGCGGGCCCGTGCTCATCGGCATTGACCAGGAAGGCGGCACACATTTCTCTCTGCCCCCTCCCTTCACGCAATGGCCCTCTCCAACTGAACTCGGCGCGCTCGGTGATTCCGACGCCGTCCAAAAAGTCGCGCGCGCGATTGGCCATGAACTCGCCACCGTCGGCTGCAATCTCGATTTCGCGCCGATGCTCGATCTTCACCTGAACTCCGCAAGCCCCGTCACGCAAGTCCGCAGCTACGGAGCCGACCCGTCGCTTGTCGCGCGCATGGGCGCCGCATTCCTGCGCGGACTTACCCGGGGAGGAGTCCTCGGCTGTGCCAAGCATTTTCCAGGCCACGGCGATGCGCAAGTGGACCCGCACCAGGACTTGCCCGTCTATCATGGCTCCGCCGAACAACTCGAGCGCGTGGACCTTGTCCCCTTCGCCGCCGCCATCTCCGCAGGCGCGCCAACAATCATGACCGCGCACATTCTTCTCCCCGCGCTTGATCCCGCCGAGCCCGCTTCCCTCTCGCGCAAGATTCTCACCGGGTTGCTCCGCGAGCGCATGGGATTCTCCGGCCTGATCCTCGCCGATGACCTCGGCATGGGCGCCATCACTCAGCGCCTCACGCCCGCTGAGGCAGCGGTGGCCACCATCTCCGCCGGAGCTGACATCGCCATGCTCTGCCATGATGCTGCATGGATTGCCCCTGCGATTTCAGCCGTCACCCGAGCGGTTGAAAGCGGTGTGCTCTCGCATGAGGAATGGGAAGCTTCAGGAAAGCGAATCGAATGGGTTCTTGCTTCGTTGAAGTCCGCCGGTACGCAGTCACTCGGCGCAATCGGCTGTGCCGCGCATCAATCGCTCGCGGAATCTCTTGGCGCGAAATTCTCACGCCTGTAAGTTTGGGAAGAAAGGAATCGGCTAGGATGCCGCGGCGCTCCGCGGCCCCAGCCGCGTCGCGGGATTCTGTTGCGCCGCTTCCTGCTCCACTTTTTCGTGAGCAAGTTGCGGCTCGAAGCATCGCCGGCAGCGCGCCTCATACATTCCGCCCGCGCCGACCACGATCAGATCTTCCGAGGCCACCAGGCGCTGCGTGTGCACCGCCGGATTCCCGCAGCGCATGCAAATGGCCAGCAATTTCGTGATCTCTTCCGCGATGGCCAGGAGGCGCGGCATCGGCACAAACGGGCGGCCAAGATAATCCGTCGCCAGACCGGCGATAATCACGCGCTTGCCCATGTTGGCGAGGCGCGAAGCCTCATCCACCAGCGGCTCGCCCAGGAATTGTCCCTCGTCGATGCCGATTACTTCCGTGCGCGGATCGATCTTTTCGATAATCTCCGCCGCGGTCTTCACGTTGTCCGATCGGATTCCCAGCCCGGAGTGCGACACAATCTCCGTCGCCGAATACCGCTGATCAATCACCGGCTTGAAAATCTGCACGCGTTGCCGCGCGATCTCCGCGCGCCGCAACCGGCGGATCAGTTCCTCGCTCTTGCCGGAGAACATCGGCCCGACAATCACTTCGATCCAACCCATATTGTGTTTCACGATGTCCATGCCGGTGTCCTCCGCGCATTACGCTAGCACAAGCCCTTGTGGAAATGCAGCGGCCAATCCAACCATTCCAAAGTGCTCCGAGCCTCAGGTCTTCTCCCGCCGCGCCTCCGCGTAAACACCTGCGTTGAAAAACGGCGCAAACGCGCTGACCACCGCCACGCGGAACGCTTCCTGGCGCGTAATCAGATTCCGCGTCAACACACCCCACGCTCCTTGCGCGTCTCGAATCCCGTGCCCGCCCGCGAAGGCATCAATCGCCACGGAAAGTTCTGTCCCGCGGTCCAACACGTCCGCGGCAAGCGCCTCGGGCATCTCCACTGCTCCCGATTGGCCGAACGCGCCGCGCCCCACGCCATCCGTCACATACGCCCAATTCTGCAGGAATACTCGCCGCCGCTCGCCCTCCCGAATCACATCGAGCCCGCCTTCCAGTCCCACGAAGTATCGCCACGGCTCTCCGCGCTCGCGCCCCTGCTTCACAAGCGATTCCGCGCGGAATTTCGCGCCGGCCATTAATTCCGCCCGCGATGAGGGAGTGTGACCCACGCCGCTCGGCGTCTCCACTCCCACAACATCAAATTGTGCGTCGGAATCGAGCTGCGGCCCGAAAATCGTCAGCGCTTCCCACACGGCATTCAACTTCGGCCGCCGCGTGCTTCCCACCGCCACCACAATCTTGTGCATCCCGAGCGCCCGCCTATTCCTTCCACATCTGCGACTGCCGGTGCGCGCCGTAGCGCTCCAGCAGAAACTTTTTGAGCGTATCTACGGAGTCGAACAGGTTGTCCGCGCACGCCAGCATCCATCCGCTGATCTTTTCAGGCTCCAGTGAGGTCACCAAATAAACGGGGATACCCTTCCGGTGGGCCACGGTGAGTTCCGCGGGCGTTCCCCCGCTCGTCACCCCCGCGCCCGCGGATTCATCCAGGTGGCAAATCACGTAGTCGGCCTTGTTCTCGAGGAGATCCACGTCAAATTGGATTATTTTCCGCAGCGCGCGCCGGAATCGTTCCACGTCCGTCGCTTTCCATTCGCGATAGTGCGCGGCTTCGTCTTCCGTCAGACTCTTGCGCTCGTCTTCGGTGGGATCGTAGATGCGGTGCCCCAGCTGCTCGATCAGAAATGGTGTCAGCTTCCGCCGCCACATCTTGCCCTTGTCGGAAGCGAACTCGATCGGGCCGCATAGGTAGGCAAGCATGGTTCAGATCTCCTGTTGCAATCCCGCGCGCCCCCTGCGAGCCGCGTGGTTCACCGGGAATCTTGCAAGATACACCGCCTAGTAGGGAAACGGAATGGTGGAAAGTTTGTAAATGCCGGAATTCTGGAGCGGCCGACGGGATTCGAACCCGTGCCTGGACCTTGGCAAGGTCCCGTACTACCCCTATACTACGGCCGCATCTCAGGAAACTTTAGCACGCCGCTTGCGGCCCCCACAAGACCTCGCCGCCCGCCCGTCTTGCAGGCAAAAAAGTCCTCTTGTGCGGAGATTCACGGCCTGACGGGGAGACGAACCTAGCTGAGTCGCGTCACGCGCGCGGACTTTACCACCGGCGACCTCTTTTGCCGGTCAGCGAACCGCGTTGCCTTGCCCTTGTCGGTGTATACCCGGCCGAACTTTTCCCCGTCCGCGTAGGAAACCGTAACGAGGAAATGGCGGTGCTTGCGCCGCTTGTCTGTCCCGAAGTTCGTAATCCTTCGTCCTGACTTCTTGGCCTTCGCTTTTGTCTTTTTCTTCTTGGCTTTTTTCATGAATTGGGCTCGACGCACCCGCGTCCATTCTGCATTGGCACTATGCCAACTGGCGTCGCTCGGCGCAAGAGCTATCTTGAAAACACTGCGGTGTGTTAGAAGTCGGATACGTCTTGTGTTTACCAACGCGCTCCGCCGCCGGAGCGCCTCAAATTCCCCGCAGGAAGGCGAACGCGCGGCTCAACGCCCCCATGGGATGGAAGCCTGCATCGCGCGAACCGTTGCCGCGCAGCTGGAAGGAAATGTTGAATCCGGCGCTCGCATCGGCGCGCGGCACCGTCACTGCTTGGTGGCTTTGCGTTCCAATGCCCCACGCCGGCAAGGTCCCGCAGCCCGGTAGCCCCATTTGGAAGTTTTCCGATGATGTCATCTGCATGTAGCCGCCCAGGCGCACCCGCCCACCGGCCAGCGAAATCACCGGGACACTCACGTGTTCCACAAAAGGCGTTTCTGTGTATTCGTACATGGACATGAGGGACATCATTCCGGAGGCTCGCTCAACAAAAACGCGGTTGCTGATACTGAAATCCCTCCGCGCGGTCTTCGGAGTGACGCTCCCGGTGCTGAAGGCCGGAATCGAGCGCTCGGCGATTCGCTTCCCCGGTGAAGCAAGCGGCGCTTCCCACACAAACATTGGCGCCGACGCCGCCGTAATGCTTGCTGTTACAGGCGCGAATTCCTCCTGTGCCGCGGCGGGCCAGGAAAACCCCAGAATCGCGACGCTCATCAAGATCGCTTTTCTCATGGTCTGTTCCCTGTCCGGCTTGGCAGGGCTCCTTTGTCCACTCTCATGAATAAAGCTTAGCCCCCGGTTCTCCCCCAAACTATTGAACCGAAGGACAGTCCATGGGCAGTTGGCCGGGCGGCCCAGTGGCGGGAATTCAGTCCAATTTGGCGGCAAAAAATCGAAAAAATTCCTGGTCCAAGGCGACCCTTTTCGATTCTCCGCGTCTAATAATTTGAAAGCACAATTTGCAGCGCGATGAGCGGCGAAGCGAACCGGCACCTGTTCAAAAAAGGTCAAGAAACGCGCGATTTACAGGGATTTAACGAAACTTATTCCCGCTTTTTGCGTTACATAGAGTAGGGACACTGGGGCAAGGAAAAGAGAGGCTGTTATGGTTCTGCAACTGGAGCGATTACCGAAAGTGGAGGCTCTCCGAAGCTACCCGGCGGGCACGCTCGAACGCCTGGGCCAATTGCTGGCCTTGGGAGTGACCGCGCGCCCTGATCCGCGGCGGGAAGGTTTCTACGAAGTGGAAAGTGACTCAGAAGTGTTCTATCTTCACATTTCTCCGGCCAACGGGCGCGTCCTGCTCATCGGCATCTGGCACAAGCCCGCCGAGCCGGTCATGCACCTCCGCGCCACCCAGGTCGCCTGAGCGCGATTGCGGCCCGCAACGCCACTCATTTCGCAAATAACTCAATGATCAGGGATGGTTTCGGAATTCGAATTCATGGGTGTGTTTCTTGAACTCACATCAACGGAGCGGCGCAACATCCTGTTCCCCGGCCGAATCCGGTTTCAGGTAAACGCAAAGCCCCGCGACATGAGTTGTCGCGGGGCTTTGTGCAAGGTTTGCAACAGATAGGTTCCTCATCACTCCATCGGCCGTGCTTCCGGCACCGGCGGCTCTTTCCTCGGCGGCGCCATGGTGGGCATGCCGCGCGAATTTCGTTGGAAGCCGCTCAGTTGTCCCTGTTGGTTCGCGTTCAGTTTGTTTTTCAGCCGGATCATCAGTCCCAACTGCCCGCGCTTGATTTGCCGTTCCAGGTCCAGCACCTTTTCCAGCTGCGATTGCGCCGCCTTCTCATCCACAACACTGGGCTTCAGGAGCCCGCTCAATGCCTCCACCGCGTCCTCCAGCTGCCACTGCATTTCCGTAAATTGCGTCTGGGCCTTGCGTACTTCGTCGCGGATGGCCGTGCGCTGCTCCTGTGTCAAACCGATATCCTCGCTGTGCGCCATGATGAAGTCCGGCGGGAAAAGGTTCCGCCCAATCGGGTCGAGCGGGGACATTGGCGGCGGGGGTGGCGGCGCCCCCTGCGGTGGCATGGCCGCCGGTGCCGGCATCGGTGTTGATGCCGTTTGCCCCTGCGCTCCCGCGGCGAATACCGCAAGTAGAACTAATCCGCAAAGAATGCTCAGCTTCATTTTCATTTTTTCCTCCATGAATTCACTCGACCTACTTTTCCATTCGCTTGGCCTTCCCCTGCAACGGGAAGTAAAAATCACCCACTCTCGGCGTGTTGCTCACCAATTCCTGGCCCGGCATCCGCAACAGGCTCTCTGTCGGCGATTGCCATGTCGAAATCGTAATCGCAGGCTCCACGCTCTCGCCGTGCCATGCCCTGTAGATCCGCGGTCCCGCCGCCGCTGTGACCACCACGGCGCAAACAGCCACCGCCGCTGCAAGCCGCATTCGCGTGCTGCCCCGCCAGACTCTCCACCAACTTGCCTGGCCCGCTTCGATTCGCGCGGCCAGTCGCGAATCAAATCCTTCGGCAGGCACCCCTGCATCCCCCTGCTGCCTCAGCGCGGTATCCATTCGCGACACCCGGGTCTTCAGCTCCATCGCGGCCGCTCTGCATTCCGCGCAGACTTCCAGATGCATTTCGACCGCGCGGCTCTCTGATCCCCCGCCAAGCGCGAAGTCAATCAGCCGGTCACTCCACTCTTTGCACGCGCTCATCGCTCCATCACCTCGAGTAATCTCTTCCGCGCCAGATGCAGCCTGGACCGCACCGTTCCCGCCGGAATTTTCAGCACCACTGCCACTTCCGCTGCCTCCATCCCGGCCACGCTCCCCAGCAGCACCACGACGCGCAATTTTTCCGGCATCCGCTCAATTTCGCCGCGCAACCGCTCCAAGTACTCGCGGTCAGCGCCCGCGCGCTCCCCGTCCACGATCTGCTGCGGCTGCGTCCCCTGCCACGCCGCATCTCGATGCAATCGCCGCCCGCGCGCCCGCGATCGGTTGAGTGCCAGGCGGAAAGCAATCCGGCTTACCCATGCACGGAACTTCTCCGCTTCGCGGAGACTGCTCATCCTCCGGTAGGCCTGCAGAAAGGCGTCCTGCGACACTTCCTCTGCATCCGCGGCGTTGTTCAAGACGCTGTAGGCAATCCGGAAGACCAGGGCGCGCGATTCCTTGACGCGCAGGGCGAACTCCGCATCCGGTTCGCCCGTTGCCGTCATGGGGATCAGCCTCTCTGCCAAAACGGTCATGGTCCGGTGTTCGCCTTCACCCATCTAGACACCGCCGTACGGTCGTGTGTTCACTTGTTTTTGGATGCGGGGATGGTCCGAGGCCTCTGCCGGAATACGCCTCTTCCAACGGGGACCGCCGGGCAAGAGAAAAAACCAGTCAAAACCAGGTGCTCGCCCGGTAGCGGCGGTAGTCTTCTCCAAACGCCTGCTCCAGAACGGCCTCTTCCTTCTTGATACGTAGGAATTGGGTGGAATAGCCAAGCACAAAAATGGTCAGCGGGACAATTTTCCCCAGCGCAATGAACAGCCCCGCGATGGCGATCCCCCCGAAGAAATAAATTGGGTGGCGGATCTTGGAATAGAGCCCGGAGGTCACCAGTTCACTGGCTTTCGCCCGGACAGCGAATGACGCGCCCAACTCCGCCCGCGCCACCATCCACAGCGCGAACCCGGCCACGCCCATCCCCATCCCGATGGCGTACCTCGCGTTCCATTGCCATCGCGAGACCAGGTACCCCGCGAAACACAAGAAAACAAATACATCAATCCACTTAAGAATTCTCAATTCGTCTCCGTATCCAGGAAGGTCAGCCCCCGGTTTCTGCTCCGGCGGAGTTTCATATTACACCGCACTCCAATTCTCTTGATTGGGTTCCCGCAACATCGCCCCAATGTCGTTCGCACACATACTCTCCGTTACCCTATAATAGTCAGGTTGCAAGGGACTCGGCCAAATAACGGAATGCAGCGTAAATGACCATCAGCGATTACCTTCCACAATCCATCCTCAGCTTAAAAGGCTACACAAAGCAGAAATTCATTTCTGATCTCATCGCCGGTTTGACCGTAGGTTTGGTCGCGCTCCCTCTGGCCATGGCCTTCGCCATCGCCTCGGGAGTTCCTCCCCAATCCGGACTCTATTGCGCCATCATCGCCGGGTTCACCATCTCCGCCCTTGGCGGCTCCGTGGCTCAAATCGGCGGCCCCACGGGAGCGTTCGTTGTCGTGGTCTTCGGCATTGTTGCGAAATATGGCCTCGACGGCCTCTTCATGTGCACCCTCATGGCCGGCATTCTTCTAGTCGTGCTGGGCGCCACCGGACTCGGCACTGCCGTGAAATTTATCCCTCGCCCCGTGGTCGTCGGATTTACCAACGGCATCGCCGTCATCATCGCCAGCACTCAGATCAAGGATTTTTTCGGCATCAAGCTCGATAAGGTTCCGGGGGACTTTCTCCCACGCATGGAACTGGTCTTCCGCAACTTCCGCTCACTGAATTGGACGGAGACCGGCCTCGCTGCGGTAGCACTCCTCTTGATAATTTTGTTCGCCCGCTTCATCAAGAAAGTTCCCGGCTACATCGTCGCGTTGTTCGTGGGCACCGCGCTCGTTCTGATTCTCAAGCTACCGGTCGAGACCATCGGCACGCGTTTCGGCGGTATCCCCTCCGGATTACCTGGAATCAGAGTCCCGCAGTTTCATGTGGGTCTCATCCTCCCGCTGATTGCGCCGGCCATCACCGTTGCCATGCTTGGAGCGATCGAATCCCTGATGTCCGCTGTCGTCGCCGATCGCATGAGCGGCACGAAACACAATCCCAATGTCGAGCTTGTCGGACAGGGCGTCGCCAACATCCTCTCCCCGCTGTTTGGCGGCCTGCCCGCCACCGGCGCCCTCGCGCGGACTGCAACAAACATCCGCTCTGGCGCAAAATCTCCAATCGCCGGGATGATCCACGCTCTCACTCTGCTGGTGATCATTATTTTCGCCGCGCCGCTGGCGCGCTTCATTCCCCTTTCCGTCCTAGCCGCAATCCTGCTCGTGGTCGTCTATAACATGGGCGACTGGAGCGAAATCCCGGAGCTCCTGAAACTCTCGCGGCTGGAAATTGGGACCTGGCTCGCCACCTTCGCTCTCACGGTGTTCGCGGACTTAACCGTCGCCGTCGAGGTGGGCATGATCCTCGCCGCGCTCATCTTCATCCGCAAAGTGACGGCCACGACCACCGTCGCGCAGGTCACCGAGGAATATCTACGTGAAGGCCATGCGCACATCCTGCAGCACAAGGAGATCCCTCCTTACGTCACCATCTTTCGCATCCATGGCCCATTCCTGTTTGGCGCCACCGACAAGATTGAGGAAATCACTTCCCGTGTTGCGGAGCTTCCGCCCATTGTCATTCTCCGCCTTCGCAACATGACCGCCATTGATGCCACCGGCCTGCAGGCGCTCGAAAAACTTGCCGATATTGTCCAAAGCTCCGGCCGCGGACTCATCCTGTGCGGCGCGCGCGAGCAACCCGCTCGATTGATGCATCAGTCCGAATTTGAACAGCACGTACGCGCTGAAAATATCTGCAAGAGCGTCGCCGAAGCCCTTGAACGCGCCAAAACGCTCCACTCTCACATGCGCCATCCGCAAATGGTGGACGAAATGATTTCGTAGTGGCGGGTCTCAGACGCGCCCTTTGCGTCCCGGATGGTTCTGCG
>JBGOTC010000001.1:0-43238 GCA_041476305.1 Terriglobia bacterium | reverse complement strand
TGCGGAGGGATTGGGATGCTAGCGAAACGGCGGGCGAGCGTCAAACACAACAACCAACAAATTGGAATGCCAGGAGGTCAGCGGATCACAGAAGCTTCGGCTTCAGCGATCTCATCGAGCACGGCGCGAGCCGCCGCAGCGGGGTCAGGCGCGCCGGTAATCGGGCGGCCGACGACAATGTAGTCCGCGCCTGCGCGGATGGCTTCTCCTGGAGTGACAGTTCGTTCCTGGTCGTCGGTCTTGCGCGTGCCCGAGGATGTGCGAGGTCGAATTCCTGGAACAAGGATAATGAAGCCGGGGCCCACCGCGCGCCGCAGCGCTTTCACTTCGTGGCCCGATGTCACCACTCCATCGAGGCCGGTTTTTTTCGCGAGACGGGCGAGCTTTACCACTTGTTTGGTCGTCGTGCCGGGCACTCCAACAATATTCATCGTCCTCTTGTCCATACTGGTCAGGACGGTAACGCCCAGCAGGCGAGGCCGATCGGCGAGTGGAGCGAGTGCCCCAACCGCGGCGCGCATCATCGCGGGACCACCGGCGGCATGGATGTTGATGAGCTTGATGCCCGGCAGCGCGGCGGCGACGCGCAGCGCACCAATCACAGTGTTTGGAATATCGTGGAATTTGAGATCGAGAAAAATCCCAACACCGAGGGCGGCAATGCGCCGCACAGCTTCGGGACCTTCTCCGGTGAACAAGCGGCTGCCGATCTTGAAGAGTCCGACCGAACGGCAAAGCGGCTCGGCCGCCGCCAGGGCAGGTCCGAGCCGCTCGGAATCCAGTGCGACGATGAGTCGCTTGGAGTGTTGATCTACTGGCGTTTGGGCACCTCGAGGAGTTCCATGCGCAGTTTGGCCACTCCACGGTTGATCATGCCCAGCTTTTCAGCAACCTGGTAAGAAACGTCGAGCTCGCGCCCTCCAATAAAGGGGCCACGGTCATTAATTCGGACGATTGTGCTGTGGCCAGTCCTCGGGTTAATCAGCCGGACCATGGAGCCAAAGGGCAGGCTCGGGTGGGCAGCCGTTGAGGCGGTCATGTCATATAGCTCGCCGCTGGCAGTGGTCCGGCCCTCAAAAGTGGGTCCGTACCAGCTTGCTTCCCCGTACCAAACCTTCAAAACGGGAACGGACTGGGTCGGGCGGGCGACCAATGGAGCTTCCAAGGTCGGCGTCAGGGCCAGTGTAAACAGCAAAAAGGGCAGTGAGCCTATGAGAACTACCAGTTTCTTTCGCATAGTGTGTTATTTTAGCAACAGATTTCACCAAGACTATAGTACGGATTGGCCATTCTTTCAAGTACTTTCGGCCACAAACGACCCTCGTAATTCATTGATATTGCTAATCTTACTTGATCTACAGAGCCTTTCCAGTTCGATCAAAAGTGCGATGGAAGCCTTTGGGTCGGCAAAATGGGCTGTCCCTACCTGGACAGCCGATGCCCCAACTGTCATGTATTCCAGCGCATCCTCAGCAGTTTCGATGCCGCCAAGCCCTAGGATGGGTATATTGACCGCCTCGGCCGCCTGATGGACCAGTCTGAGGGTGATCGGCTTAATTGCAGGCCCAGACAGCCCCCCGGTGGGGCGGCCCAGCTTTGACCTCCGTGTCTTGTAGTCCACGCTCATTGCCGAGTAGGTATTGGCGATTGTTAAGGCGTCTGCCCCGGCTGACTCGGCGGCCCGAGCGATGACCCGTATGTCGGTCACGTTAGGAGAGAGCTTGGCCCACAGGGAGCGGCGGGAGACTCGGCGGGACGCAGCCACCACTTCAGCGGTCATTGCAGCGTCGGTACCGAAGAACGCCCCGCCCGCATCGGTATTCGGGCAGGAGACGTTCAATTCGTAGGCAGCCAGGCCCTCCGAGTCTTCCAGGATACGGATGATTTCGGCGTATTCGGCAATGGTGTGGCCGAAGACGTTGGCGACCACGGCAGTCTGGAGTTTCCGGAGCTGCGGCATTTTGTCGCGGACGAATGCGCGCACGCCGACGTTCTGCAGTCCAACGGCATTCAGCATCCCTCCCGCCGTTTCGCAGAGGCGCGGCGCGGGAGCGCCATCGAGCGGTTCGAGGGACAGGCCTTTCACAACGATGCCGCCGAGCCGGTTGAGATCTACAAGGTGGGAAAATTCGATTCCGTATCCAAAGGTGCCGCTGGCGGCGAGGACGGGATTGGAAAGCCGCAGCGAGCCAATCTGTACGCTCAGGTCAACTGCCCCCGTGGCGCTCATCAGGAACTTATTTTAGCACGAACGCGGGTTCCGGATGGAGCGAGGAAACCAGCAATCGAAGCATGCGTGCGCCCGTGATAGAATCCCCGCCCATGAAAGGCCAACTCAACGTTTCCACACCCGCCGAATACATCGCCAAGCTCGAAGAACCGCGCAAGAGCGAGGTCGCCGCACTGGATGCACTGATTCGGAAGACGGCGCCGAAGCTGGAGCGGTTCATCCAAATGGGAATACTTGCCTATGGCCGCTGGCAAATCAAGTATGCGGGCGGCCGAATAGGCGAGTGGATGCGGATTGGAGTGGCGAGCAATGCGAACTACATCTCGCTTTATACCTGCGGAGGCGCCGGCAAGCGGCATAAGAAGGACCTGCGCAAGGCGAAAATCGGCGGCGGCTGCGTGCGCTTCAAACGCCTGAGCGATTTGGATCAGAAGGCCCTGCAACGCATGATCCTCGATTGCGCGAAAGCCAAGCCGGAAGCCTGAGGCGAGGCAGGTTTGGAGCCGCAGGACTCTGTGCTAGGATTGCTGGCCGATGCGTGTCGTTGAAAAATCACAGTTGATGTCCGCGACGGAAATTGACCGCACGCTCCAGCGCGTGGCGCATGAAATTGTGGAGCGGAGCGGCGGGTCGCTGAACCTGGCGCTCATCGGAATTCGGCGCCGCGGGGTACCCCTGGCGCAGCGTATCGCGCAGGCCATGCGGGAGATTGACCGCGTGGAGGTCCCGGTGGGCACGCTGGACATCACGCTCTACCGCGACGACCTGAGCAAGGTCGCCGCCCAGCCGGTGCTTCAATCGAGCGACATCGCATTCTCCGTGGATGACAAGGACCTCATCCTCGTGGACGACGTGCTCTACACCGGGCGGACCGTGCGCGCGGCGATGAACGGACTGTTTGACCTGGGTCGTCCGCGCACTGTACGGCTGTGCGTGCTGATTGACCGCGGCCACCGCGAGTTGCCAGTGGAAGCGAGCTTCGTGGGGCGGATGGTGCAGACCAGCGCCAACGAGATTATCGAAGTGCGATTGCGCGAAGTGGACCAGGAAGAGCGCGTGATGCTGGTCGAGCGCGTCGAATGAATCCGGCCACGGCCGGGGGACATGCGCCCGAAGGGATTATTGTTGGAGAATCCTCACCGAGGAATGTAGTGCCGCACCGATTTCGCCACTTGCTCGGCATCGAGCCGCTACCGGCCGAGCAAATCCTATTTCTCCTCGACCAATCCAAGCCATTCCAGGGAATTCAGAAGAATCCGCTGAAGAAGCTCGGCACCCTGCGCGGAAAGAGCGTCGCGCTGGCGTTTTTTGAGCCCTCCACCAGAACTCGCATCAGTTTCGCGACGGCGGCAGCGCGGTTGGGCGCGGACACGATGAACCTGCAAGCCGAATCGTCGAGCCTGAAGAAGGGTGAATCGCTGCTCGACACCGCGCACACGCTCGATGCCATGAAGCCGGATTGCATCGTGATGCGTCACACGAGCTCGGGCGCGGCGGACTTTGTGGCGCGGCATCTGGAGGTTCCGGTCATCAACGCCGGGGATGGGACGCATGAGCATCCTTCGCAGGCGCTGCTCGACGCGCTGACGATCCGCGACCGCATTGACAGAATTGACGGGCTAAACGTAACCATCCTCGGCGATATCCAGCACAGCCGCGTGGCCCGCTCCAACATTCACCTGCTCGGAAAATTCGGATGCCATTTCACGCTGTGCGGCCCGGCGATGTGGCTGCCGCACGAGTTGGAACACATCGGCCCGCCGGGATGCACCATCCGGCGCACGGCGCGAATCGAGGAGGCGCTCGAGGGCGCGGACGTTGTCATCGTCCTTCGCGTGCAGCAGGAGCGCATGAATGAGCCGGCGCTTCCCATGGGTGAATACATCCTGATGTATCAGCTGACGGAAGAAAGATTGCGCCGCGCGCGGCCGGGCGCTCTGGTACTTCACCCGGGCCCGATGATCCGCGGTTTGGAAATTGATCCCGCCGTGGCCGATGGGCCGCAGTCCTGCGTGCTCGACCAGGTGACGAACGGTGTCGCCGTGCGCATGATGTTGCTTTATCTATTGATGGGAACTCCGACGGACGCGGTGCCCGGCGCGGAACCAATGGCGGACAACAAGTAAGACCCAGCACACGGTGCAAAACATAAATGCTCTGGATCAATAAAGGACGCGTGGTGGATCCTGCGAGCGGGACCGATTCACCGCTCGACGTGCTGATTGATGGCGAGCGCATCGCTGCTGTCGGCCCCTTTGCTGAAATCTCGCATGCGGTCGCCAATCGCGGCGGCAAGTGCGACACGCTCGACGCGAGCGGCTTGATCGTTGCGCCGGGCTTCATCGATCTGCACTGCCATCTCCGTGAGCCGGGCGGCGAAGGCTCCGAAACAATTGAAACGGGAACTCGCGCGGCGGCGCGGGGCGGATTCACGGCGGTCTGCCCCATGCCCAATACACGCCCGGTGAATGACAACGCATCGGTGACGCGCTCCATTGTTGAACGCTCGGCAAATGCCAGCACTCGCGTGTGGCCCATCGGCGCGTGTTCCATGGGCAGTAAGGGGGAATCGCTCGCGGAAATCGCGGCCATGAAAAATGCGGGCATCGTTGCTGTCAGTGACGATGGCCGCCCGGTGGCCACGGCGAAATTGATGCGGCAGGTGATGGACTATTGCGGATCACTCGACTTACCAGTGATTGATCACTGCGAGGACGCCTCGCTCGCGGCGGGCGCGGTGATGCGCGAAGGGCAAACTTCCGTGCGGCTAGGACTTCGGGGCATGCCCGCGGAGGCCGAATCCATCTGCGTGGTCCGCGATGGCGTACTCGCCGGATTGACCGGCGCGCGATTGCACATTGCTCACCTTTCCGCGAAGGGCTCTCTCGAATTTGTAAGAGGGGCGAAGAAGCGCGGCTATCGAGTCACCTGCGAGGTCACTCCGCATCACTTCACGTTGATTGATGAGGATGTCGTTTACGATTCGAATTTCAAGATGAACCCGCCATTGGGTTCGCGTGAGGACCGCGAAGAGTTGCTCGGGGGTCTCGCCGACGGATCCGTGGACGCCATCGCGACGGACCACGCGCCGCACGAGCCGGCCAGCAAGGCCGTGGAGTTCGACAAGGCCCCCTTCGGCATCACCGGATTTGAGACAGCGTTTTCACTTTCGCTCGAACAGCTCTTTCACACTGGACGCGTCAAGCTCATGAGATTGGTCGAACTCTTCACCACCGGCCCCGCGCGTGTTCTTGGCATGGAGCGCTGCATCGCCGTTGGCCAGCTTGCTGACTTGACACTTTTCTCCACCGAACACGCCTGGACATTTCACGCCGCGGAATCGGCGAGCAAGTCCCGCAACACGCCGTTCGATGGCCGCACGTTCAAGGGCGCGCCCATGGCAACGATTCTCGGTGGGCGCGTCACGTATCGGCGCTGACAGATGGGCCGTTACACGCAATTGATCCTGGTGACTGCCTCAGTCGTCGCTGTTTCCAGTTTGACCGCCACTCCTCAGCAGTCTGCCAGTACTGCTCAACAAGCATCGATTCATTTCACCCAGCTCCCATTGGATTTAATTGAGGCGAGGTTGCGCCACAGACCCACGAGCGACGTGGAACGTGAAAAGAGCCTGAAGGAATCCTTTGGGGAAGTGGGTTGCAAAGGCGACCGGATCGCCGAACTGCCTGTCAAAGGTCAGAAAATTCCGAATCTGGTTTGCACGATGATCGGGAGCACGGACTCGCAAATAATTATCGGCGCCCACTTTGACCATGCGAATGAGGGAGACGGGGTCGTGGATAATTGGAGCGGAGCGGCATTGCTTCCCAGTCTCTTTCAGACGCTGAGTGCTGAACCGCGAAAGCATACTTTCGTCTTCATCGCATTCACCGGAGAGGAGCAAGGGCTCAAGGGGTCAGAGGCGTACGCGAAGCAATTGACTGCCGAACAAATCACGAAGATCCGGGTGATGATCAATGTGGACAGCCTTGGGTTGGGGGACACCAAGGTCTGGATGACGCACTCGGACAAGAATTTCACGGAGGCGCTGTTCTCGATCGCGCGATTTACCAGAATCGCATTGTGGAAGGTCAATGCGGATGAGGTTGGTATGGAAGATTCCGAATCATTCAAGAAACGCCACATCCCCACGCTAATGCTGCACTCTCTCACGGGAGACACGTTTCCTATCCTGCACACGAAAGATGACAATATTTCCGCGATCAAGATGGGGGACTACTACGACAGCTACCGGCTGATCGCGACGTATCTTGCCTACCTGGACTCGACCATCAATTAGTTTCGGTTCGCAGGGACGCTCATGACTTGAATGAAGGAAAAGCCGCTACAGCCTCGACTCTGCTCCACCCAAACAATCGCGCGAGGTCCATTGGCGATGCATCGGGACGGAGCAACAGATATTTGGCAGCGATTATTTTGTGCGCCTTTTCACGAGAGATGGTCCGCGCGAGCTTCGCTTGCTTTGGGAAGGCGCGGGAGGTCAGCTCAAAGCGGCCGGAAGCCCAGGCGGCGGTTTCCTGCTCAGAACCGAAGTGGACAACAATGAGCCGCCGCTGCAATTCCAGCATCGCCTTCTTGAAGCGAATGTTGCCCGCTTTCGTTTCCATTTTGCAGGCGTGACGCAACTCCAGCGTGGCCATGGGGCCCTGGCGCGCCAGGGTCTCCCAGATTCCCCGCGCGCCGTGGGTGATGCGTCCCGCGCTGTAAAGTTCTTCGTAGTCGTGCAGTCCTACGGCGCTATCTTCCTGCGAAAGAAAATAAGGGAGCATCTTCAGTGACAGAAAACTCCCGCGGCCCTTGAAGTATTTCGCATAGAAGGCGCGCCGGCGGCGAGGCAGTTCGTCCTTCAATTTCCAAACCAATTGGCAATACTTGTCCCAGGTCCGAGGAAGAGTCATGCGGCGAGTCGCCGCGTAATAGAGCGATGGCAAGGCCACGCCTTTGACGGGGAAAAGCAGACAGAATCCGGAGTGTTCAATGAAGCGAATTGCATCAGCGGCTGTGCGGACGGGTTTCTTTTCAGGGGATTTGGACTTGGAGGTCTTAGCGGAAGGCATTGCGCGGGGCTCGCCCGGACTATGGTTCGCGGCGGGCGGTTAGGCCCGCCGCGAATCCTTTCAGAAGGCTAGCTAGTTTCCGCGCCGTCCGGCAGCCGCCAGAGCGGTGGAGGGAGGCACCAGGTTCTTGGTTCGGAAATAACCGATCAGGTTGCCGTATTCCTCGTTGTTGTGGACCACGTTGTTAATCAACGGCTGAATGCGCAGGTACGGCCGTCCGGGGCCTCTGCCGGCCGCAGGCGCCGGTGGAGTGACCATTTCCATTCCTGTCGCGTCGGTGAGCGCGTCATACACGGGGCCGCAATAATCCACGGCGGCATGCATGGCTTTCACGAGATCAGCCTTTGTCATGGTCGCCGCGCCTTTTTCAAAGTCCGTCTGGTTGGGCATTGCCTCGCCCTTGCCGCGCGCGCAGAAAAGGTAATTGGCATTGATCACGTGCCCCAGCATCGCAGCGAACGTGCGCACTTCGGGCGTTGTTCCGAGTTTCATGGTGTAATTTTCTTCCGGCATGTCTTCAGCGGAATGGATCAGGTAGTTGCTGTTGGACTTGAACGCATTCTTTACGTATGTGGCGAGTGGATCCACCGGAGGTCCGGCGGGCGGAGCTTGCGCGGGGGGAGGAGTTTGTGGAGCCCCCGCTGTGCCAGTCTGCGCCAGCGCGGGCAATGCTGAAATTCCACATAGTAAGACTGCACAAAGCAATTTCCTCATGGTGGATCTCTCCTTTGAAATTTCTTGCGCTGGACAAAGCCGTGGCCCTGTGCCGACGCGGGATTCGATGCGAACTTGTGACCTGAAAACTCGGGGCCCCACAAATCGCCCTGGAGGGCGGCCCAGGAACCTCTGGCAATTCAGCACAACCCCGACGCCATCATAGCACGACAGATTCCTGGTATTCACCGAAGATGCGGCGGAGTGCGTCGGAGATTTCTCCGACCGTCGCGTAGGTCTCCACGGCAGCACAGATCGCGGGCATCAGGTTTGCTCCGCTCTTCGCGCAGGCCTCCACTTCGGCGAGAGCTTTCGCGGTGCGAGCGGCGTCCCGCCGGGCGCGCAAGGCGCGCACGCGCTCCACTTGCGCGCGCTCGACGTCAGCGTTCACACGCATGGTGGGAATGGGCTTGGCGTCGTCGCTCTGGAAACGATTGACGCCGACGACCACGCGCTCGCCGCGCTCCACGGCCTGCTGGTATTCATAGGCCGCTTTTTGGATTTCGCCCTGCACGTAGCCGGTCTCCACGGCGCGCAGCATTCCGCCCAACGCATCGATGCGGGCGATATATTCACGCGCGCCGGACTCAATCCTGTCGGTGAGGCTTTCGATGGCATAAGAACCCGCCACGGGATCCGCGGTATTGATCACACCTGTTTCGTGGGCCAGCACCTGCTGCGTGCGCAGGGCAAGCAGCGCGGAATCTTCCGTCGGGAGCGCGAGCGCTTCATCCAGCCCGTTGGTGTGCAGCGACTGGCATCCGCCCAGCACCGCTGCCAGCGCCTGGATCGACACGCGCACAATATTATTTTCAGGCTGTTGCGCGGTGAGCGATGAGCCCGCGGTCTGCGCGTGGAAGCGCAGCAGCATGGAACCAGGATCGCGCGCGCCGAAGCGCTCCCGCATGATGTGCGCCCACAGGCGCCGCGCCGCGCGGTATTTCGCGATTTCCTCCAGCAGGTCGTTGTGGGCATTGAAGAAGAAAGAAAGTTGTGGCGCGAAATCGTCCACGGCGAGCCCGGCCTTCACCGCAGCATCCACATAAGCGATGGCATCGGCCAGCGTGAAAGCCACTTCCTGCACAGCGGTCGAGCCCGCTTCACGGATGTGGTAACCGGAAATCGAAATTGTGTTCCAGCGCGGCAACTCCTTCCGGCACCAAGCGAAGATGTCCGTCACTACACGCATGGCCGGGGCCACCGGGAAGATGAAAGTGCCGCGCGCAATATACTCCTTCAAGACGTCATTCTGCACGGTCCCGGAAAGTCTTCTGATATCCGCGCCCTGTTTTCTTGCCACCGAGACATACAGCGCCAGAAGGATGGCCGCTGTCGCGTTGATGGTCATTGAAGTGGAGACGCTCTCGAGCGGAATCCCATCGAACAGAGTCTCCATGTCCTCCAGCGAGTCGATGGCTACGCCCACTTTTCCCACTTCGCCTTGCGCGAGCAGGTGGTCGGAGTCAAGCCCGATCTGCGTCGGGAGGTCGAAGGCCACGGAGAGGCCCTTCTGACCCTGGCTCAAGAGATAGCGATAGCGCTGGTTGGATTCCGCGGCGGTGCCGAAGCCGGCATACTGCCGCATGGTCCACAAGCGCCCGCGGTACATGGTGGGGTAGATGCCGCGCGTGAAAGGAAATTCGCCGGGATAGCCCAGGGAAGTTTCCGCGTCCCACCCCGCGAGCTGTTCGGGACCGTAGACCTGATCGAGTTCAAGACCCGAGAGTGTATGGAAACCGTGCCCTGCTACTGTGGGTGCGCCGGATTTGTTTTTGGGCTCGGGCATGGCGTGAAGCTTTCGCGTCATTCCACGCGCCGCGCAAAACGGAATGATGTCGCCGCAAAATAAGTCATGATCAGCGCGTAAACAACCGGCAGCGCCACAATCCAGTTGCCCGCGCCGTTGCGCCAGGCGCGCAACGCGGAATTGAGAGAGGCGATGGCAAGCAATGCAAACATTGCGCCGGTCATTTCGTGAAACAGTTGCCGCAGAGCGCGCCACGCCGTCCGAAAAAAACCACGCGGCCTCTGCGGACTCGCCGATGGAGGGTGGGAAGTTGTGGCGAAGCTCATAAGCGGATTGTATTATAGCCGCCGGGTGCAGGCGAATGGGCTGCGCTTCCGCGGGGCTTGGGCGTGCTGGATACCTGCTTCGCGCGATGCGGGCTTGTCAGCCGCCCCGCGCGGCCCTACAATTTCAAATGGGTCTCAGAGGAGGTCGGGCTTGCAACTCGACGATCATTTACGGCAGTTGATGAGGGAGTTGGGTCACGCCATTAATGACACAGTGGCGGAATCCGAACGCATCACGGGCGCCATCGGCAACGTGCGCTCCGCCGGGTATGACATTGTGCTGAAGCTCGACGCCACCATCGGACTCGCCAAGCGGGAAGCCACCGCCGCGCAACTGACCAATCAGGACCGCCGCTTCCTGGAATCGCTGCACATCCAGGTGGATTCGGAGGCTCTGGAAGAATCTCAGACCGCGCCGAAGTTTGATCTCACGCCGCAGGACGTTCGTTTCCTGAAATCGCTGAAGATCTCCCTGGATGATGAAGGCTAGCCTGCGCCGGATCCTTCCCGCCGTGTGGGTGGCCGTGGGACTGACCTTTGCGGCCGGCGCGGCAAACGCCCAAGCGGAGACCACGCCCCCCATTGTGGTCAGGTCTCCCAAACCTTCCACAAAACCTCTCAAGTTCAAAGGGCTCGTGATTTCCGCCAACATCGCGTCCATCAGTCTTCGCAGCCAGGAACATCCCAACATGGTTCAATCTTTTTCGTACACCGCTGGCGTGCGCGACCAGATGGTGAAAATCTTGAACGCGGGCGGATATCAGGTGGGCGACAAAGTTACGGTGGAATACGCTCCCGGAACCACCGTGGCCCTCAAGCTCCACGGCAAACCATCCAAGCCCAGGCACTTCTAGGGCGGCCCTGGTGCCGCCTTTCTTCCAACCATGATTCGTCAGCCCGCCGTCGCTGGACGTTTTTATCCCGCTGACCCGCGCGAACTCCGGGGGACTGTGCAGAATTGTCTCGCCGCTGCTGTGGATGGCGATAATGGCGCGCGCCCGGAGAAAATTCCCGCGATCGCTTGCCTTGTCCCGCACGCGGGGTACGTTTACTCCGGCGGAGTTGCAGGGGCCGTGTATGCGCGGCTCGCAATTCCCCGCCGCGTGATAATTCTTGGCCCGCGCCACCGTCCGGCGGGCGCGAATCTCGCCATCCAGGCGGAAGGCACGTGGCAAACTCCGCTGGGTGACTTGGAAATCGATTCAGAAATCGCGCATGCGGTTGTCGCTGCCTGTTCTTCACTCGTGGAGGATGAGGTTGCCCACCGGAAGGAGCACTCGCTTGAAGTGCAGTTGCCGTTCCTGCAAGTGCTGGTTCCGGAGTGTCGCTTCGTTCCCATCGCCATCGGCACACTCGAATTCGCGAGGCTTGCGGAGCTCGGCCATGCATTGGCGAAAGTGATCACTACTTTCGGAGAGCCGATTCTGCTCGTGGCCAGCTCGGACATGAATCACTACGAATCAGACGAAATCACGCGCGTGAAGGACCGCCTGGCCATCGATCAGCTCCGTGCGCTCAGTCCTCGCGGGCTTTGGGATGCCGTGCGCGAAAACGCCATCACCATGTGCGGAGTCGGCCCCGCGGTCGCTGCATTGACTGCGGCGATTGATCGGGGAGCGAGGCATGCCGATCTTGTCCGCTACGCCACTTCCGGAGATATTGTCGGGGAGCGCGAGAGTGTGGTGGGCTACGCAGGAATCATTTTCCGTTGAGATTGTTATCAACCAAGCAAAGAGGCCTGAGTCAACGACTCAGGCCTCTTTGTTTCCAGTTCGGTTTTCCTTACCGCGAACCGCGCCCACCCTTTGGCGGTGCGGAAGGGGGAGGCGGTGAAGCGCCGCCCCCACCACCCGCTCCACCGCCCCCACCTCCACTGTGCGATGCAGGTGCAGGTGGAGGTGACGGCGGGGGCGAGGAGCGCTGCTGCTGCGGCGCCTGTTGAGGTGGTGGAGAATAATGTTGCTGCGGCGGTGGCGATGGCGGCGGCGTTGACCGCGCAGGCTGCTGCACAGGTTGCGACGGCATGGGAGCCGGCCTCATTGCGGGCACGCCTGCTCCACTTCCACCAGCCCCACCCGACGGTGAAGGCGTGGGGGCAGGCCGCGGCGCCGCTTGTTGCGCGGGAGGCTGCGGGCGCCCATTTTCCGGGGTGGCAGGAGGCCCGGCAGACTCCCTCAATGGGTTTTCTGTGTTTCGCGGAGTGGACCGCGGGTCCACAGTCGGTTGTGAAGCCGGCGGCCTCACATTTTCCTGTGTTGCGGGCGGTCCAGCAGAATCCCGCAGAGGATTTTCCGGATTCCGCGGCGCCGTTCGCGGCACCACACTCGAGCCGGGCCGCGGTGGATTTGAATTTTCTGGAGTCGCAGGCGGCCCAGCCGATTCCTTCGTGGGATCGAATGGAGCGCGCCGCGGCGCACCAGTTGCGGGCCCTTGTCCGCCGGAAGGATGCGTATTGATGTAAGTGCGTGTCGCGGGGTCCATCACAATGGATCCGCGCTGTTGGCGATCCCAAGTTCTCACCGGTGGAGTCCCGCCCCTTGTGCCGTTCCCGCCCTGCGGGGGCTCATGAACTCGGACGAATGGAGCAGGCGCGCGCTCACGGGAAATCCTGCCTGCCAATTCGGGAGTGATGGCGATTCGCTCGCCGGGTCTGATCACGCCATTCCGCATTCCACCACTTGAGATTACTCCGGTTGCAGGAGGCTGACCTCCATGGATGATGGGTCCGCGCGGAACCCAACCAAGCTGATTGTTGACTCGCACCCAATGCACTGGCGCGGGATACCAGGTGCGGAATGGGCCGGGTTGCCAGAACCAACCGAACGTCGGCTGGAAAAACCAATTGCCGGTGTGAAATGGCAACCAGCCCCACGGTTCAAAGCTCAACCACGTCCAGCCGGTGCCACCGAAGAACCCAAAGTAGCCATTCGAGAACGGGCTCCAATGGATAGGAACACCGTAAGGCTGCCAGCAAACTCCATAACCCGGGACCACGGTGAAGTGGCCATAGCTGGAAAGATCGGAGACTCCATAGGAGTAATTGTTGTCCGAATAGTTTCCGACGTACCGCGCCGCCTGCGCATAGCCTTGTTGAAGGACACGGTCGCGGTCGGCGGCCCACTGATCGAAATCATCGAGGTCGGCGTTGCGGTCGATGTTGACGTGCTCCGGATCCGCGGCGCTGATGTGGAGCGTGTGGCCGCTGGTCAAGCGCGTTTCGCCCGCGGCGGAATTGGCGGCAACCTCGCCCTTGAAAACAGTGACCCAGCTATCGCCTTGAGTGGTATCAACGCGAAATCTTGAACTGCGCGGCACGTTTAACTGCAAATTGGGCGCGGTCACGGTGAACCGGTCGTCACGATTCAGGTCCGCCTGGATCAGGATGGTCCCTTGCACCAGATTGAGCTGCGTAAGGCGGCCGCCATTGAGCAGCGCAAGTTCGGTAAATTCCAACTCCGTGTTTTCCGCCAGCCGCAGGATGACTCCGTTCTCAAACTCGATTTCGGCGCGGCCATTCCCCGTCGCCAGGCGGAAGCCTTCCTGGATGGGGAGGTTCATCGGCGCGTCCTGCCAATCTTCCTCGCCGCGTTGGTATTGGACGTCACCCACGACGAAGCTCAGGCGCACAATGCGGACGTGCGAGTAATCGTCCTGGTTGTCCTGAACGATTTCCTGGGCGAAAGCGAGCTGCGCGCCGCCCGCGGCAAGAACCGCGGCAACAAACAGTGTTAAGAGGAAGCGGGAAACCGACTGGGCTCGTTTCATGGGTCCCTCCCGGGGAAGCCCCTGCTGAGATAGATGCGGCCTGGAGCAGCGGGGTTGCGGCCCTCTGCGGGAATGGTGTTCTAGAAAGGGACCGGTGTCAAGCCATTTGTAAGTATCCACTTACTTCCCCTGGGATGGCCTACTTCGCGCCACGGATTTTGGATGTGAGCGCGCGCGCGCGTTGCCGTGCGATCTCCACGATGCGGGTGTCATTGGCGATTTGTTCCAAGACTGGAAGCAGCCGCTCGGGTTCAGGGAGCAACTTGTTGTCGTAATCGTTCTTCAAGTTGATCAACGCCTCGTTGACGCCCAACCGGTCATAGCGAAGGCGGCGCTCTAGCGTTAGCAAGTGGTCTTGCTGGCGGGACAGTCCCTCGAAAATTTCCACCAGCTGGGCGGCGGCCGGATTGGTCGTGTAATTGAAGACCACTTCGTGGCTTTCACCATCTTTTTCGTAGCGGAAGGTCTTGGCGCCCAGGTTGGCGATGCGTCGGTGGATATCCAGATCAATGTTACGGAAATGGCCCAACTCGTCAGCGAGAGAAAATATCCTGGCCCGCAACGCTTGACCCACGTCCAGCGGCCTCACGTCCGCATCTTCGTTGAGCTGGCGAATATCGTAAGTGCATTTTCCAGACTGGCTGATCCTGATTTCGGCGAATTCCGGCATGCTGCCCTTGAACACTTTTCTAAAGGTAATGACGGCATCACCGGCTGAGGCGGGAATCGCCGTTAGAAGAAGCAGAATGAGGATGGCGACACCGAAAACAGGAGATCCTGGTTTGAGACGAAGATTCATCGGACGGAAAGTACCCGGGGGGCGGATGCGACGGCGCGGCGTGCCGCGCGAGGCGCGGCAATCAACCGCGCCGCATCGCCGAACCGCGCCACATTCCGCGCGAATTGGATGTGGCAGAGCGCGACGGCCAGTGCGTCTGCGGCGTCGGGGGGATGTGGAATTTCCTTCAGCGACAGCAGAGCGCGGACCATCTGCTGGATTTGGTCCTTGCCGGCCTGGCCATAACCGGTCACGGCGGCTTTCACTTCCCGCGGAGAATAGCTGTGGGCAACAAGTCCGCTCTGCGCGGCGGCGAGGAGGATCACTCCACGGACTTCCGCGAGCCGGAGAGCGGTCTTGATATTGAGCGCGGCGAAAACAGATTCGATGGCTACTGCATCGGGAGAGAATTGTTCGATCAATTCCGCAACCTGCGCGTGAATCTGGCGGAGACGCGCGGGAATGTCGCCCGCGACGCTACGCTCCACGGCGGGAAGCGCTCCGTAATGGACAGCGCAGCAGTTCGCGCCAGAGGCTTCGACCACCGCGAAGCCAGTTGCCCCTGCAGCGGCGGGGTCAATTCCCAAGACACGCAAAGCAAAACGACGGCGATTTTCCGGAGGCATGTTTGGAAGTGTAAGGCGGGTTTGCGGCGCGGGCCAGTGTTATTTGGAGTTGTGAGAAGAGAGCGGCAAGGGGGAAACTCTCCGCAGTACAATGCGCCACAAATCAGGACCCTCCTGAGGGGTTACCCGGCGACAGCGGCCTGAAGCTCTTTCTCGTCGATATCGAAGTTGGCATAAACATGCTGAACATCGTCCTGCTCTTCGAGGGCCTCGATGAGCCGGATCATTTGCCCGGCCTGCGCTCCTGTTAGTTTGATGTAGCTGTTTGGCACCATCCCGAGCTCAGCAGAATCAGGAGTGATGCCTGCCTTAACCAACGCATCGCGCACGGCCTCAAAAGTTTCGGGCGGCGTAACGACAGTCCACACGGAGCCATCATCGCTCAGGTCTTCCGCGCCGGCGTCGAGCACTATTCCCATCAACTTATCTTCACTGGCCTGTTCTTTGGGGACGGCGATTTCGCCCTTGCGTTTAAACATCCAGCCTACGGCGCCGGCTTCGGCCATGTTGCCGCCGTGCTTCCCGAACGCGTGGCGGATTTCGCTGACGGTCCGGTTGCGTCCGTCGGTGACAACCTGGACGAGAATGGCGACGCCCCCAGGGCCGTAGCCCTCAAAGGTGATCTCCTCGAGTTGGGTGCCTTCCATCTGGCCGCTGCCGCGGAGGATGGCGCGTTCGATATTGTCCCCGGGCATGTTTTCAGCCTTGGCGCTGGCGATGGCGGTGCGCAGGCGGGCATTGGTATTGGGGTCGGTGCCGCCACGAGCAGCCATGGTGATTTCGCGGATGAGCCGCGTGAAAGTGCGGCCACGCTTGGCGTCCGTCGCCGCCTTCTTGTGCTTGATTGTGGCCCACTTGGAATGCCCAGACATGCGATATCCTCGTTCAGGATGGATTTCGGGTTATGCCGATGCTGATCCCCTATGGGGCCCGACCCGATGCCGAAGGCCCGACCTTGCTGACATCGCCTCGGGAGGCTGCGTCCCTCGCGCACGCGAGAGATAAAGAGGAACCCTGGACTTGCGAGTGAATTCTAGCATAGTTCAGGAAGCTTGATGCCGAAGGAGCATGACCTCCCTGAATCAGGTTCCGCGCAGGAAGATCGCGCGATTAGCCGCAGCCGGGAGTGGAGTAAACGGGTGCGCCGGGAATCGCCGCGAACGTACAGTTTCCTTCGCTGCTGACGACTCCGCCGCTGCCGTCACGCCAGTGATAACCTCCGCCCTGACCGCCCCGTTGCTGAGCCTGCTGAATGGCGAGGACGAGGTTTGCGAGCGGTGTGGGATTTCCATCGATGCCCATGTTTCCATTTGTACCATCAAGCCAGAAGTGGCCCAGGTAAACAACTCCGAACAGGCGTTGGAAGAACTGCGCTTCGGTCATATTGATTTCGCGCCCGTTGAGGAAGACTCCGGTATCGCCGTTCGACGCGCGAGGAGAGAGCTGCCCGAAACTGTGACCGGGGCGGATGTAGCCGGCCGCTTCACGGCCCCAGTACCCATAGAGTCCGCTGCGGGCGTCGTACCAGTAGCGGCCTTTCGGCGGCGCTGCGCCGTAGGTCTGCAACAATTCCTGCACCTGTCCGGCGGCCAATTCTTTGTCATTGATGATGACGCCGCTGGTTTCCGCGGCGGGTTGCGCGCCACCCGGGCCTGCGGGTTGTGCTCCTTGCGGCGCGGCAGTGGAGGCCGCGGCCGCGGGCGCCGGGGCACCGCCTCGCATCACCATCATGGTTACCATGGATCCGACGGCGACAGCGGCAATGACTCCCAGGACGATGACCGCGATTAGTAGCGATTTGTTGCTGGGCATCAGGCGCTCCTTGCCGCGCGGAATCTGACCACAGATTCGCCGAAAAATGCGCGGGATTTTGTCCTTCGTATAGCATTGGAACTGATGTTAAGCAAGATTTCCGGTAACAAAATGGGAGCTACTACCGTAAGTCATTTAGGGGAGCATGATCCGGGGCGTTTCCGGCATGCCCGGGGTGGCACGACGCGGCGTATTTCGCTTGGCGTCTGACGGAGGAGAGGACCCAATGAAGAAGATACGTATTTTTGCAGGGATGCTGGTGATGGCCATTGCACCGGCGATGGTGGCGACGGCCGGAGCTTCCCCCGCCAAGTGTGGTGAGCACGGAACCAAGGACACCATGCTGGTTTCAACGGCGTGGCTCGCGGAACATTTGCATGACGCCAACGTGGTGGTTCTGGCGGTGGGACAGAAGAGTGATTACGACGCGGGGCACATTCCCGGTTCCATCTTCGCGGATTATCACGAGACTCATTTGATGAATTCACCCGCGGGACTCACCATTGAGTTGCTGCCGCCGGACCAGTTCGTGAAAGTATTCACCAGCCTCGGCGTGACAAATGATTCCCACATCATTCTTTATCAAGCAAAGGATTGGTTTTCGCCGACCGCCCGAGTGTTCATGACGCTCGATGCCATGGGCTTCGGCTCGCGAACCTCCGTGCTGGATGGAGGGTTTCTGCTTTGGTCAAAGGAAGGGCGGCCGGTCTCGAAAGAGGAAACGAAGGCAACGAAAACGGGAACGGTCACGCCTTGTCCCACAGGCGACGTCATCGCGGACATTGCTTATGTGAGTGCGAACATGCGGAAGGCCGGAGTAGCGATTGTGGATGCACGCAACGAGGAGTTTTATACCGGCAAGACTCAGCCGAACGAACAGCGGCGCGGACACATCCCCGGCGCGGGGAGCCTGCCATTTACAGCTCTGGCGGATGAAAACGGTAAACTCAAATCCACCGAAGTCCTGGAAGGGCTCTTTCGCGGGGCGGGTGTGAAGCGCGGTGATCGCGTCGTTGCTTACTGTCACATCGGGCAGCAAGCGAGCGCTCTTTATTTCGTTGCACGCTATCTGGGATATGACGCGCGCCTTTTTGACGGCTCCTGGGAACAATGGTCGGGCCGCAAGGATTTGCCCGCCGAAACTTCACCCGGCGGCGCTCCTGTGAAACAATGAGCCGCGCAGGACTGCGCTGGCTGGGATCCTGACCGAGCACCCCTTATCAGGTTTCGAGCCATCCAAGTAAGTGGGCCGAAGTGCGGCCCGCGTACAAGGAGGTTCGCATGGGCTTTCGATCCAAACTCTGGGTTGCCGGAGCGGTGGCGTGGTTTTGCGCGGCGGTCACCGTCGCGCAGACACCACCCCCTCCACAGGAAGAAGGCGTCGCGTTGACCGTCACCGTCACGGCGACGGGCCGCGACCAGGTTGCACCTCCGAAGATCTCTCCCAATGAAGTTGTGGTGAGGCAGGACGG
Organism: Terriglobia bacterium; assembly: GCA_041476305.1. GTDB lineage: Bacteria > Acidobacteriota > Terriglobia > Acidiferrales > UBA7541 > DASTCZ01. Next base: position 24,690 of record JBGOTC010000001.1, on the reverse strand, counting down.
CAAGGTCCGCAAGGTCCTGGCCTGGGAACCCGTGCAGGCCGGAAGCGCTCGGCTGGACCTCGCCGTGCTTATCGACGATTCACTTTCCACGCGCGTGGCCGGGCAATGGAGTGAACTGCAAAGTTATCTGCGGACTCTGCCAGGCGACGCGCGTGTCGCCGTGGCCTACGCCAATTTTGGAGCGGCGCACTTCCAGCAGGAATTCACCACCGACCGTGATCTGGCCGCAAAAGCATTTCAGATTCCCAGAGCCATCACTGGAACCTCGAACGGAATCTACGATTCCGTAGCCGACCTGGTCAAGAAATGGCCGGAGACACACAACCGTCGCGTGATCCTGCTGATCAGCAGTGGGATTGACCTGACCAACGGGATCTTCGACACGCAGCCGGCGATCAACGGTCCGTTGCAGAAAGCGATCGATCAAGCGCAGAGGTCGGGTGTGGTTGTGTATTCGCTGTACGCCAGCGGAAGCGGTCGGCTGGAGAATAATTCATTTCTGATTTCCAACGGGCAGGGATGTTTGGGGCGGCTCGCGGCGGAAACCGGCGGCGATTCATTTTTTCTGGGACTCGATACACCGGTCTCCTTCCAGCCCTTCCTTCAGGATATCGGCAGGCTGCTGGGACAACAGTATCTCCTCACGTTTCTCGCCGCGCCGGGAACGAAAGCGGGATATGCCCACCTGCGCGTGACGGTGGAGAATAATGCGGTGGAACTTCTGGCCCAGGATCGAATTTACGTTTCCGGCGTACGCTAGACGAATCGATTGATCGCACGCAACTTCAGTCTCTTTGAACCATCGGATGGTGGCGTTTTGAGAAATGCGGCGGGTTCAGTGCTGGATTTCGACCGGCCCAGGTGAAAGAATCATCCTCTTGGGGTGATGTCCGCCAATGAGCCCGGCCTGCCGCACTGTTGGATGTAAGGGATTGGTTCCTCCGCAAATCGAATCCGAAGGCCTGTGCCTGCAACACTTCACCCTTCATCTTGAGCAAACCTGCAGTGATTTACGCCGCGAGACGGTGACCGGCACGGCCAGCCATGAACGCCAAGTGGAGATTATTCAATTCATCGCCAACCATGGAGAGTTGCTGGCGCGCGTTTCCACGAGCGGGATGCACATGCCCGACGAGTTGAAAGCGCGCGTGCTGAGCACCTTCCTGACCTTGATGAACCTTCGTGAAAGTTTGGACCGCGCGGCGTTGCGCGTGCCACCCGGGCGCACCGCTTCGCGCGTTCCATAAAAACTCCTCAAGAAGACAGGAATCAGGAGCCGAGATAGCGCGCGTAAAGAGAGCGCGCGATGGCGGGATCACGCGTGCCCTTGATGATTGCGCGGCCGTCGGCGAACACCGTGATCTCGTGGGGAGCGACGCGAAACCGGAGCAGGAAGTCATTTTGGCGAACATCCGCGGCGACAGCGGAAAGACGTTGGCTGATCGCAGGGAGATCGAGACTCCGGCTCTTCTCATGAATCTGCACGGAATCGCGGCCGCACATGGTGACGCGCGGTTGCGCCTGGCCCTGCAAATACCGGAAGTCGCGGCGAACGCAGGCGCGGCACTCGGGATCCCTCGCTACTCCCACCGATTGATATTTCCCGCTCCACACGTCAAAAGAAACCAGGCGAGCGCCTTCCGTTTCTTGGGTGCCGACAAGGAGCTTCATTGCTTCCGCGGCTTCGATGGAAGCAATAACCCCCGCGGCGGAGGCGAGCACTCCCACCGTGTCACAGGTGTCTTCGGCTTGAGGAGCTCGCTGAGAATCTGCGGCACCGCCGCCTGTTTCGAGCAGACATGCGAGACACGCTGTCGCGCCCGGCCGAATGGTCATCGTCACGCCGTAGCTGCCGACCACGGCGCCATAAATCCACGGCAGGCCGAGCTTGACCGCAGCGTCATTTACCAGGAATCGCGTCTCGAAATTGTCCGTGCCATCGAGAATCAAGTCGTGCCCAGCGAGCAACTCTTCTGCGTTTCGGGAGGTGAGGTCGGCGACGACGCCTTCCACAACCACTCCGCTGTTGATGGCGCGAAGCCGCCGTTCGGCGGCGATAGCCTTGGGAAGCGCGGCCTGCGCGTCGGCCTCATCAAACAATGTCTGCCGCTGGAGATTGGAGGGCTCCACGAAATCCCGGTCGATGAGGCGCAGGCGCCCAACTCCGGCGCGGACCAACAAGTTGGCAACGGCCGTGCCCAGCGCGCCGCAACCGACGAGCGCGGCACGGGAGGCCAGAAGCCGGCGTTGCCCCGCTTCGCCGATATGGGCGAAGAGCACTTGCCGCGAATATCGTTCGTCCAACCCGGAGTCCATTTTCCTCACTCTGATTGAAAGGATGCGGACGTGAGTAAATGTGGTAACTCGTGCCGCTCTCCAATGAACATGATAGCTCCGATGGACGCACAACTCGAATTCACAACCAATTCCAGACGAGCAAGTTTGCAGGTCACGCACATTCCGGGGAGCGTCGCGCTCCCCGCCGCCACCGCCTGTGTTAACCTGAATCTTCCGCCCTCCTTCATGGACTTCATGCGGCTCTTGAGAATCTCATCGCTGATTATCCTGGCGGCCACGACCGGTTTCGGTGGAGCGGCCGCGCACGCGCAGGTTCCTCCGGCGGCGGGGAGCACTCCACAACAAATTCATTCTCAAAAACCCTCCGACGTCTCCCCTCAGGACGTTGCACAGATGGAAGGAAAGCCGGTCCTCGGAGTGCGTGTGATTACTGAATCGGGCATGCTCATCGCGCAAGATCCCGCAGACCTGCCCTTGCTCGCCGGACACCCCTACGATTCCTATGCCGTTCGCGAAAGCGTACGCAAACTCTTCGCGAGCGGGAAATTCGCCGATTTGCGCGCCGAAGCGACGGTGGTGCAAGGCGGCATCCGGGTTGATTTCGTCGTGCTGCTGAATTTCTACACCGGCATTGTTCGCATCGAGGGATTGGCGGAGCCGCCGAATGAGTCCTCTGCGTTCGCCGCCATGCGGCTGGCGGTCGGAGAGCCATTTCATGAGAACGACTTGCAGGAAGGCTTGGCGCGGCTGAAAGAAGCACTTGTGCAGGACGGGCTCTATCAGGCGCAAATCGATGTGGAGCGCCTGCCCGACCCGGCCACGCTGCAGATGAACCTGACTGTGCGTGTGACGCCCGGGCGGCGCGCGCGCATGGGCGCGATATCGGTGAAAAACCTCACTCCGCTCTCGGACGCCGAACTGCTTTCCCGCGCGAAGTTGAAACCCGGAAAGTCCTTCGATTCGCGCGACCTGAAACGCGCTGAAGACCGCTTGCGGGCTTACCTCGTGAAGCAGGATTACCTCGGTTCGAGAGCCACACTCCATCGCGGAACTTATGATCCGACCACAAATGCAGTCCCGCTGATCCTGGATGCCATTGCAGGGCTGCGCGTCCGCGTGGAAGTGACCGGCGCGAAGATTCCAGCCAAGGAACTGCGCAAGCGCGTCCCGGTCTATGAGGAAGGGGCGGTGGATCCTGATCTGTTGGTCGAGGGCCGCCGGGAGCTCCGGGATTATTTCGAGCGGCTAGGCTATTTTGAGGCCGTGGTCACCTATCAACTCAGCGAAGCTGATCCCGCGGAAAAGAAAACCGGCGGCCCCAGGGAGCAAGTCATCACCTACGACATTCAGCGCGGACCGCGCCAGCGGCTCGTGGGTGTCAGTTTTGAGGGGCAGCACTATTTCAGCGGTGAGATGCTGCGTAGCCGGTTGGGAATCCATCCCGCAAGCTACGCGTCTCCCGGACGCTTCAGTCAAAGGCTGTTGGAGGACGATACGGTCTCCTTGAGCGAACTCTACCGCGCCAACGGATTCCGCGATGCAAACGTCACGAGCCAGATTGACAAGAACTATCTCGGCAGGCAAAACGAGTTGTTTGTGCATCTTCGCGTGCAGGAAGGTCCACAGTCGATGGTGGGAAAACTGACCCTGGAAGGGAACAAAGCGCTTTCCCGGGAACAACTGCTCGACGTGATTGGGTCTTCCCCCGGCCAGCCTTTCTCCGAATTCAACGTGTCCACGGACCGCGACAATATTCTGGCGCTTTACTACAACGAAGGTTTTCCGGAGGCGGTGTTCAAGTCCAAAGTGGAAGACTTGCCGCCTTCTGAAAACGCCGGCGGGCAACCCCGCGTGGCCCTCACGATTACCATCGAGGAAGGCGAACAAGTCCGCATCAAGCAAGTCTTGATTGGTGGGTTTGAGCGCACCCGCCGGGGAGTGATTGCCCGCGAAGTCCAGGTGAAGCCGGGGGAGCCTTTGCGCGAGGGCGATGTCATAGAGACACAGCGCAGGCTCTACAACCTGGGGATCTTCAGCCGCGTAACACTGGCACAACAGAATCCCACGGGTATCGATCGGGAAAAAACACTCACCGTCATTGTGGAGGAAGCCAAACGATACACACTGGCTTACGGCGGTGGTGTGGAAGTTCAGCGATTGGGTGGCGCCGGGAACTCCGCCGTTTCAGGGTCATTTCAGGCCAGTCCGCGGCTCACGTTTGAGATCACCAAGGCCAATTTTTCCGGGCGAGCCGACACTCTCTCCTTCAAGGTCCGCGCAAGCACGTTGCAGGGCCGCGCGCTTTTGAGCTACACGGCGCAAAACTACTTCGGCAATCCCAGCTTCAGCCTGCAGGCAACCATCTTTGCGGATAAGTCGCGGGACGTCACGACGTTCACTTCAACGCGTTATGAAAGCAGCCTGCAGCTCGCCGAGCGCTTGTCCCATTTCACCACTGTTCTCTACCGCTATTCTTTTCGCAAGGCGCTGGTGGACGCTTCATCTCTGCAGATCGCTCCGCAACAAATCCCGCTGTTCAGCCAGCCCACGCTGGTCTCAGAGTTCGGCGTTTCCTGGTTGCGGGACCATCGTGACAATCCCTCCGATGCCACGCGTGGTAATTTCAATTCAATCGATTTTTCCTTGGCCGGCAAACCAATTGGGTCCTCCGCGAGTTTTGCCCGCGTCTTCCTTCAAAATTCAAGTTTCTACCGGGTCGGGCCCGGCCTGGTGATCGCGCGGTCGGTTCGCTTCGGCCTGCAGCAGACACTCGGCGACACGATCTCGTCGGAGATCCCGCTCCCGGAGCGCTTCTTTGGCGGCGGCGGTTCTTCGCTGAGAGGATTTGGATTGAATCAGGCCGGGCCACGCGATCCCGTCACCGGATTTCCCGTGGGCGGTCAGGCGATGCTTGTGTTCAATCAGGAGCTGCGCTTCCCGATGCGGCTGCCCAAGCTGGGCACCAAGCTCGGCGGCGCGATTTTTTACGACGCTGGAAATGTCTTCAGCAGATTGGGAACGATTACGCTGCGATCGGCCCCCACGGCTGCATCGCAGACCTCGGGCGAGCTTTCCTATTTCTCGCACACAGTGGGCATTGGTTTCCGCTACGCGACGCCGATTGGCCCGGTGAGAGTGGACCTAGCCTATCAGTTGAACGCCGCCCAGTTTTTCATTCCTTGCACCATCGGCAATCCGGGTTGTGGGATAAACGGGACGCAACTTACCCGGCTCCCTCGATTCCAGTTCTTTTTCAACCTAGGAGACGTTTTCTGATGCCGGCGAAATCAATCCGCGGTGCGGGAATACTGGCGGCAATTGCCGTCGGCATGCTGGTTTCCCTTGTGCTCGCTGGAAAGGAAGCGCGCGCGGGGGAGGTGGTGGACCGTGTTGTGGCCCGCGTGGAAGGTGACATCCTTTTGTTGAGCGACCTCCGCGAACTGGGCCAGTTTCAGCTGCTCAGCGGGGCGAAGCCTGAACCGGCATCGAAACGGCTGGAGGAGCTGATTGACCAGTGGATGATCGAGCGTGAAGCAAGGGCCGCGCGTTTTGAAGAACCCGCCGTTGAGGATGCGAACACCGCCTTCGATCAAATGCAAAAGGAATTGGGCGGCGAGCCGGTATTCGCCGCGCGGCTGGCGGAACTGGGGCTTTCCGCGGCCGCTGTGCGCCGGCTGCTGCGCCGCGCGATTTTCTTTAGCCGCTATCTCGACTACAAATTCCGCCCGGCCGTGCAGGTGGATGAGGCGGCGGAGCGGAAATATTACGATGATGAGCTTGTGCCTCAGATGACGGCGCGCGGTGAAAAGGCGCCTCCGCTGGATTCCGTCCGCAAACAGATCCAGGAGCTGTTGGTGCAGAGGGATATTTCGGCGCGCGCGGAAAAATGGCTTGTGGATAGCCGTGCGAGATTAAAAGTTGAGGTTGTGCCGCCGTCTCCGCGAGACGCGACTGTTGGGCCTGGATCTGAACTGATATCGCCGCAATGAAAAAGACGCCCAAACCGAAAGGCAAGCGCGGCTTCCTGCGGAGGCTGACCAGGATGACGCTGCGGGTTGCGTTAATCCTGGTGGTCGTTGTCGCGGCAGGCTTCACCGTGCTGGAGCTTGGATGGTTTGACGGCATGATCCGAAACGCCGTCATCAATCGAATCACTGCCACAACCGGAGGGCGTGTTGAGCTTGCAGGCTTTCATTTCTCCGCGTTTAGGATGCGCGCGGACCTTTCCGGACTCACCATCCACGGCAGGGAGATGGAAGGGACGCCTCCGTTGTTTCACGCGGATTCGATGGCTGTCTCGCTCCATCTGGATTCTTTCTGGAGCAGGAAGATTTCGCTGCGTGACCTCAGGATAGTGCGCCCCGCCGTGAATCTGCGCTTCAATCCGGATGGCTCGTCCAATGTGCCGGGACCCAAGACGCCTCAAGCCGGATCCCTTCCTTGGAATAAACGTCTCTTTGAACTCAAGTTCCGCCATTTCAAACTCACAGAAGGAACCATCGCGATCAATGCTGCTCGCGGGCCTCTTGAGGCTGAAGGGGATAATTTCGGTCTATTTCTTAACCTAGAGCAGTCCCATGGCGCGCCGGTCTATGCTGGTCAGCTCCAATGGGAGCGAATTACGTTTGCCGCCCGAAAGTTTCTTCCCTTTGCCGCCGGTCTCTCGATGAAATTCACCATCGCGGCTGATTTGTTCCACGTGGAACAATTGCTCGTCAAGCTTCCCAATTCGATGTTTGATCTCCAGGGCGACGTCGAACATTTTGTTGCCCCCACAGTGAAATTCCGCTCGCGCGGCTGGCTCGACCTGCGGGACGTTCGCACCGTCACGCGCACGCCAGCCGTTCCCGGGGGGCGCGTGGACCTCTCCGGCGAAGGAAGTTTCCGAAACGGTGAGTGGCTGGCCGACGGCCGCTATTCGGCGCGTGATATTTCGCTGCCATACGAATGGTTTCACCGTTCAGGGATTTCCAGTCGGGGAACATTCCATATCGCGCGCGGAGAGATGAATGTGCCGGATTTCGAGGCGCAAGCGCTCGGTGGCGCAATGCGAGGGCAAGTTCGACTGCAGTTCAAAGGAATGCAATTCAGCGTTGAATCGCACGCCAGCGACATGGATCTGAGCGCGCTCCTGGCCGCAGTCGCGAACAAGACCTTTCCCGTGGAGACTTTCCATTGGGCGGGCCGGGTCCAAGTGGACGCCGTCACAACCTGGACTGAAAATTTCAAGCACCTGAATTCGCGCGGGACTTCTGATTGGAGCCCGCCCGCGGCAATTTCCATGGGACAGCCGGCAGAGAAAAGCGTCCCCGTCGCCGCGCACTTCGATTACGACTATTCGATGAATCGACGCGCGGTGATCATTCGCGCAAGCGAAATCTCCACTCCGGCGAGCCGCATCACGATCGCCGGGACAATTGGGGGCGCCAACTCCGCCCTGGATGTGGGCCTGGATGTTCGCGACCTGGAACCTTGGGACGATTTCATCAATCGTCTGCGCGGAGCGAGCGTGGCGCCCGTCCGCATCACGGGCCAGGCCTCCTGGCGCGGAACACTGACGGGACCTCTCGCGAACCCCATATTCACCGGCCACACGCACCTCTTGCAGGCGGCTTACGGCAATCTCTATTGGGATGATGTCGAAGGGGACATCAAGTACTCCAACAGCGGCCTGCGTTTTTCCCGGGCGCACATGCGGCACGGGATCTCCGCGGCGCAGCTCGATCTCGCGCTCACGCTTGATGATTGGAGTTTCAAGCCGGACTCGCAATGGACTTTGGACGCGGACCTGCTTCGCACACCCACTGTTGGCCTGCAGGAAATGTTTGGCTGGAATTATCCCGTGAACGGATTGCTCTCCGGGCAGTTCCATGTTCGCGGAACCCATGCCTCGCCTCAATTGTCAGCTTTGTTCGATTTGGAAGAGCTCAATGCCTGGGGCTGGCCCGTGGACCGCGCTCGCGGCCAACTCACGCTCGACCACGATCAAGTTCGCATCACGAACGGTGAAATTCGCATGACGCCTCTTGGAGGTAAAATGGGGCGCGCGCCGAGCCTGCTCACCGGCAACTTCGCCTATCGCTTCGCGGATGCCAGCGTCAATTTTGATTTGACCGGAGCGGTGATTCCGCTTGAAGCCATCAGAAGCATTCAGTCCCCCAAGCTCCCGCTCGGCGGGGAACTGAGTTTTCAAATTCACGGCAGCGGCCCGCTCTTGGCCCCGTTGGCCCAGGGGACCATCCGCCTGGTGGATTTCCGTGCCGGCCACGACAATCTGGGCAGCTTTGAAGGGAAGCTTATTGCGGATGGCAAGCATGGGCGCGTGGACCTGAGTTCAGCTCCACCCGCCGCCACGATCGATGGTTTTGTCGAAGTTGCCTTCGCGGGCAATCTGCCGATCCACGGTGAACTGGATGTTCATGGCCTGGACCCCGATTCCGTGATCCGCGCCGGATTGCATCTCGAAGGGCTCACCGGGCACAGCAATGTGGATGGCCACTTTAGTCTGACTGGAGCCCTGCGTGAGCCGGATTCCATTTCCGTGGATGCCAAATTGTCGCGGTTATCTTTCGACTATTCAGGTGTAAGGCTTGAAAATGACGGCCCCATCCACGTCACCTATCGCCGGAATGAAATCCGCATCGATCAGGCCAAGTTGCGGGGCACGGATTCGGATTTCCAAATTTCCGGTTTCGCCCGTTTTGCGGGCGACCGCGCCCTTTCATTGAAAGTGCTGGGGAAGATTGATCTGCGGCTGATCTCCGGATTTGTGCCCAGGCTCGACGCGCGGGGCGCCGCGGGAATTAACGCGTCCGTGGAGGGGACTCTCTCCGTGCCGAGGATCAACGGACGGCTGGATGTGGCTGATGGATCGGCGAATTACGGTGATTTTCCCGCGGGGCTCAGCAAGGTTTCAGGAGCCATTGTCTTTGACGCTAGCCGCCTGATGTTTGAAAACGTCCGCGCGGAAGTTGGAGGCGGCGAGTTGCTCCTCTCCGGGTCCTTGACCTACGGCGCCGGATTCTCCGCCTTGCGTTATGACATCACAACGCGTGCCACGAACGTCCGCATACGCTACCCGGTGGGCATGAGCTGGCTGACGGAAGGAACCTTGCGTCTCTCTGGCGGCACACAGTCGGCGGTGCTCTCCGGGAATATCATCGTGCACCGGCTCTTGCTTGCCGCGGATATGGACCTGGGTTCGTTGATCGTCTCGACCAAGGATCCCCTGCGCGCGCCGGCCACCTCCTCCGCATTCCTGCGAAACCTGCAATTTGATATTCAGGCGAGATCAACGCCCGACGCGCGCGTGGAATGGGGCGGCTCCAGTTTTGAAAGTGAAGCGGACCTGCGCGTGCGCGGGACATGGGAAAATCCGATTCTGCTCGGGCACATCGGATTGTTGAACGGCGACCTTACGTTTGCGGGGAACCGCTACCGGCTTTCGCGGGGCGATATTGATTTCGCAAACCCGTTTATCGGCCCGGTACTCAACATTCAGGCGGCAACCACGGTTCAACAATTTGAAGTGACCCTCGACATCTCCGGGCCCCTCAGCCGGCTTTCCATGAACTACAGGTCCGATCCCCCGCTGCCCACCAGTGACATCATCAGCTTGCTCGCTCTTGGCCGTCCCACGGACGCGAACACGTCTCGAGGATCGGTCTCCGGCCAAACTCCCGGGATGGGGGCATCAGCGTTGCTTTCACAAGCCATTTCCAGCCAACTGGGCGGCCGGATCGAAAAACTGTTCGGCATCAGCCGCTTCCGCGTGGATCCGTTTCTCGCGGGCACCGGCAATGAACAGAATGCCGCGGCGCGCGTCACCATCGAGCAGCAGGTGGGGCACAACTTGAGGATCACTTACGTCACCAATATCACCGGGGCGCAGCAGGAAGTGATTCAAGTGGAGTATCTCGTAAAGTCCGATGTCAGCATCATCGCGTTGCGGGACTACAACGGCACCTTCGGACTCGATGTGGTTTTCAGAAAAAGATTCAAGTAGAGCCCCTCGCGCCTCCCCGGCGCATTTCTGCTAGCATGGCGGCCCCGACCGCCATGGCCAATTTCCCTCCAGACAAACTTCCCGGCGATTCATCCGCCGTCGCCGGCGCAGACCGGGCGCGGCGAGCTGAAGTTATTCTTGGCCGTGAATCCGGCCTGCGGCGAAAGCTGACTTCCGCGCAAGTGTCCATGATCGCGCTCGGCGGCGCCATCGGCACAGGATTGTTCCTGGGCAGCGCGCTTTCGGTGCGCGCCGCGGGTCCGGGCGTCATCATCAGTTACGCCGCGGGAGCAGTGATCGCTCTACTGCTGATGTGGGCGCTGGCGGAGATGGCTGTCGCGCATCCGGTGGCAGGCTCCTTTGGCGTTTATGCGGAAATTTACCTGCATCCTTGGGCTGGATTCGTGATGCGCTATTCCTACTGGATGGCCCAGGTGGTGGCCATCGGCAGCGAAGTTGTTGCCGCCTCAATTTACTGCAACTATTTCTTTCCTCACGTCCCCTCGTGGATGTGGATCGTGGCGTTCTCGGCCTCCCTGGTTTACGTGAACGCGCGCAGCGTGGCGAGCTTCGGCGCATTTGAATATTGGTTCTCGATGATCAAGGTGGTGACCATCGTGTTGTTCATCGTGTCGGGTGGCGCGCTGATTCTCGGCATTGGCTTCCCGCGAATCGGGATTGCCAACCTCACCGGGCACGGCGGGTTTTTGCCCCACGGCTGGACCGGTGTAGGCCTCGGCATCGCGATGGCGATATTCAGCTACCTCGGCATGGAGATTGTCGCCGTCACCGCCGGAGAGGCTGACGACCCGAGCCGCGCTGTGCCGCGCGCGCTGCGACAGACGCTGGCGCGGCTGGCCCTGTTTTACATTGGCGGGATCGCCGTCCTCGTCAGCGTGCTTCCCTGGGATCAGGCGGGGCTCGCGGAATCTCCATTCGTGCGCGTCTTCCAACAGGTGGGCATTCCCGCCGCCGCGGGGGTGATGAATTTCGTCGTGCTGACGGCGGTTCTTTCCAGCGTCAACTGCAACCTCTATCTCACTTCGCGGATGATTTTTTCCCTGGCACGCGGCGGTTATGCGCCGCGGGTTTTTGGCCGCCTGAGCCGTCAGGGCGTCCCCCTGCCCGCGCTCCTCGTGTCCAGCGCAGGAATGTTCGCCGCCCTTCTGCTGAATACTCTCTATCGCGAGACCGCGTACCTTTATATGTTTGCCGCGGCGTTGTTCGGCGGGATGTTTGTGTGGATGATGATTTTTGTGACGCATCTGATGTTCCGGCGTCGCGGCCCGCGTGGCGCGATGCGCTTTGCTCCGCCCGGCCCGTGGAGTTCTCTGGTTGGCCTGGCGGCGCTGACAGCGGTGCTGGTTTCCACCTGGTGGGTGCCGGGCTTGCGGATCACCATCAAGGCAGGCCTGCCCTGGCTAGTCTTTATCTCACTGTGCTACTTTGCGTGGACACTGCGGCGTGCCGCAGCGCCGCTGGGGCGAGATGCCCGGGAGTAATTGCCGTGGATGAGCTGCTGAATTGGCGTGAAGAGTTCCCGATCCTGGATAGGACGACATACCTGATTAGCAATTCACTGGGCGCGATGCCGCGCTCGGTCTACGACCGCCTGCACGAATACGCGGATTCCTGGGCCATGCGCGGCGTGCGCGCATGGGAAGAAGGCTGGTGGGAAATGGCCGTCAAGGTGGGCGACCGCATCGGCGCGCTCATCGGCGCAGGCCCGGGAGAAATCTCGCTCCACCAAAATGTCACGCTGACACAGGCCATCATCGCTTCGTGCTTTGACTTCAGCAAGCGGCGCAACAAAGTTGTAATGGTGGACCTGGAGTTCCCATCCACCATCTATTTCTACCTCGAACAGCGGCGCAACGGCGCCAAGGTGAAAATTGTCCGCTCCCGCGATGGATTGCACGTCCCCACCGAGGAGTTTTTGCGCGCCATTGATCGCAACACGCTACTTGTCCCTATCTCGCAGGTGTTGTTCCGCAGCGCGACGATTGTGGATGCTCGCGCCATCATCGAACGTGCCCACCGCATGGGTGCGCGCGTGGTGCTCGATCTATTTCAGGCCGCGGGGACCGTCCCCGTGGATGTCCAATCCCTGCGAGTGGATTTTGCCACCGGCGGCGTTCTGAAGTGGCTCTGCGGCGGGCCCGGAGTCGGATATCTCTACGTTCGTCCTGACCTGCGCAAGAAACTCAAGCCCGCCATCACGGGATGGATGGCGCACCAACGGCCGTTCAATTTCGAAGTCGGCCCGCTCGAGCGGACAAACGATTCCTACCGTTTTCTGAACGGCACGCCGCACATTCCCGCGCTTTACGCGTGCCAGCCTGGTCTTGAAATTCTCCGTCAGGTGGGGGTTGAAGCGATTCGCGCAAAATCCGTGCGGCAGACAGCGCGGCTCGTGGAAGGAGCGCTCGCGCGCGGCTGGCGCGTCAACACGCCAATGGATCCTTCAGAACGCGCAGGGACGGTTTCCGTGGAATGTCCGCACGCGCAGGAGGTCACCCAGGAGCTGCTCGCTCGTGAAATCATGGTGGACTTCCGCCCCAAGGCGGGCGTCCGCCTATCGCCGCACTTCTATAACCGCGATGAGGAAATCGATTTCGCGCTGGACCAAATATCAGAAATCCTGCGCACCAACGCCTGGGAGCGCCCGCGGGGCGCCCGCGCTGGCCGCCGCGCGGCAGCAAGCCGCGCCTGAACCCGGTGCTATAATCCCGCCGCGTTCATGCATCGCGTTACTCGGAGCTTGCTCGGAATTGCTCTCCGCGATTTGCTCGGGAGGATTCATGCGTAATCGCCGCCTGCGGGAGAAGAGAATTGGAGTCCCACTTTTTGCGCTAGGAGTCGCGCTGTTTGCGGTAGCAGCCTTTCACGCCGCTCCGCCTCAGGGGGGCCCAGCAATCTCCGCCGCGGTTCGTCCGCTCTACGACCCGGGAATTTCCCCTGACGGCTCGGAGATCGCCTTCATCTCCGGCGGCGATATCTGGACGGTGCCGGCAACAGGCGGCACGGCACATCTGCTCGTCTCACATCCCGCGACGGAATCGCGACCGGTCTATTCACCGGATGGCAAGCAGCTGGCGTTCGTTTCGGCGCGCACCGGCGGCGGCGACATTTATGTTTTCACCTTTGCCACGGGCGAATTGCGCCGGCTGACTTTCGATGACGCTCCAGAGCAGATGAACGCGTGGTCGCGCGACGGCAAGTGGATTTACTTTTCGACGGCCAGCCACGACATCGCCGGGCAAAACGATATTTACAAGGTCAGCGTGGAAGGCGGCACGCCGATGCCGCTCTGCGCGGACCGCTACACCAATGAATTCTTTGCCGCGCCCTCCCCCGACGGCCAGACCATTGCCATCAGTTCGCGCGGCAACGCTCTCGGCCAGTGGTGGCGCAAGGGTCACAGCCATCTGGATGAATCGCAAATCATGTTGTGCCGTCCCGGAACTCCCCCGACCTATGAAAGCGTCACCGACGGCCACGCCAAGGAGATTTGGCCGATGTGGGGCGCGGACGGCAAGACCCTTTATTTCATGTCCGACCGCGGAGGCTCCGAAAATATCTGGGTCAAGCCCCAGGGTGGTGTGGCTCGCGAGGTCACGCACTTCCGCGAAGGCCGGGTGTTGTGGCCCGCAATCTCCAATGACGGAAAGACCATCGTCTTCGAGCGCGATTTTGGCATTTGGAAATTGAACGTGGGTTCCGGCGAAGCGACACGCGTTTCCATTGCCTTGCGCGGTACACCCGCCGGTGAAGTTGCCGAGCACCGCATCCTGACCAATGGTTTTTCGGAGTTGGCGCTTTCGCCCGATGGGAAGAAAGTGGCTTTTGCAGTCCATGGACAAGTCTTCGCCGCATCTTCCAAAGATGGCGGGGATGCCGCGCGAGTCACCAACACTTCCGGGGCCGAGGACGAAATCGCCTGGACTCCCGATAGCCGCCAGATTGCCTACGTTTCCGACCGCGACGGCACCCCTCACGTTTATCTCTATGACTTCGCCTCGCGCTCCGAGACCCAACTCACGCGTGGCGCGCAGCCCGACACGCAGCCGCAGTTTTCACCCGACGGCAAGCAACTCGCATTTCTCCGCGCGGCCCAGCAGCTCATCGTCATGGATTTGGCTGGCAAACAGGAGCGAGTCGTTACCACCGGTCACCTTGACCGGCCTCCCCTTGGATCTTCCAAGCCTTATGTGTGGTCGCCGGACAGCAAGTGGATCGCGTTCTTGCCGGCCACGGCAAATAATTTTCGCAATGTCACTCTCGTTGCCGCAGCGGGAGGCGATGCCAGGCCGGCTAGTTTTCTCTCCAATGTCTCCAGCGACTACATTACCTGGAGCCCTGACGGTACATACATCCTTTTCAATACCGCGCAGCGCACGGAGGATGGCAGGGTAGCGCGACTTGACCTTGTTCCTCGCACTCCGCGATTCCGCGAAGACCAATTCCGGGATCTCTTCAAGGAAGAGACCCCTCGCAGCCTGTCACCGCAGCGGCAGAGCGAGACTCCCCCGCGGACAACGGATGCGCCTCCAACGACTGAAACTCCCGCGAGGCAAGCGGCACCAGGGGGCGCTCCCGCGAAAACAGTCAAGCCGGTGGAAATTGTCTGGGAGGACATTCGCCGACGGCTGAGCCTCTTGCCGGTGGGCGTGGATGTGAATGCGCTCGCGATTAGTCCCGATGGAAAATGGCTGCTCATGACGGTGAGCGCGGCGGGGCAGCAGAATCTCTACCTCTACTCGCTGGACGAATTGTCCCGTGACCCTGCTGTCGCGCGGCAATTGACTTCCACGGCCGGCAGGAAGCAGGACGCGCAGTTTTCACCGGATAGCAAGGAGGTCTTTTATCTTCAACAAGGCCGCATTGAAGTGGTTTCCGTGGATTCGCGCCAATCCAGGACGCTCGCTGTCACCGCCGAAATGGACGTGGATTTTTCCCGCGAGAAAATGGAAGTCTTCCATCAGGCCTGGACCTACCTGCGCGATAATTTTTTCGATCCCAAGTTGAATGGTGTGGATTGGGAAGCAGCGCGCGTGAAGTATCAGCCCTACGTAACTGCGTCTTCCACGCCCGACGAGATGCGCCGTGTGATTTCCTTTATGATTGGCGACCTCA
Source organism: Terriglobia bacterium (assembly GCA_041476305.1). GTDB lineage: Bacteria > Acidobacteriota > Terriglobia > Acidiferrales > UBA7541 > DASTCZ01. The sequence continues at coordinate 9,251 of JBGOTC010000001.1, read as the reverse complement.
ACTCTTCGCATTCGGGAATCAACCCGGGCGCCGGTGCGGGCGGAGCGCCTCCCCGGCCGGTGACGGCCCGGTTGGGACTGATGTTTGACCCTGTTGAATATGAGCATGGTGGCCATTTGCGAATCGCGGAGATCACGCCGCTGGGCCCGGCGGCTCTTGCAAAAGGAATAAAGGTCGGCGATTACCTGTTGGCCGTGGATGGCGCATTGATCGGTCCGCACATAAATTTGGATGCGCTCGTCGAAAACAAAGTCGGCCGGCGCGTCGAACTGACCGTCGCATCCTCTGCGGATGGCACTGGAAAAAGTATTGTTGCGGTGCAGACCATCAGCCGGCAGGCGGAACTCGCGCTTCAATACCGCGCGTGGGTGGACCAGAAGCGCTCCTATGTGGAAAAAGTGAGCAACGGCAGGCTCGGCTACGTGCACATGATTGACATGTCCCAGGCTTCACTCGACCGGCTCTATTTGGATCTGGACGCGGAAAACTACGGCCGCGAAGGTGTTGTCGTGGACATCCGGCACAACTCCGGCGGCTTCGTGAACGTCTATGCAATCGACGTGCTCGCGCGCCGCGACTACCTGACCATGACGGTGAGGGACCTGCCTTCTTCTCCTGCACGCACCATGCTGGGGCAGCGCGCGCTGGGGAAGCCCACGGTCCTTGTGACCGATCAACACTCGCTCTCCGACGCCGAAGATTTCACGGAGGGGTACCGCACGCTCGGGTTGGGGAAAGTGGTGGGCGAGCCGACGGCGGGATGGATCATCTATACATCCAACGTGACGCTGATCGATGGTTCAAGTCTGAGACTGCCGTTCATCCGCGTGGTCGGACATGACGGCACGTTGATGGAAATGCATCCGCGCCCGGTGGACATCCCCGTGACGCGTCCTGTCGGGGAAAGCTATTCCAGCCACGATTCGCAGTTGGATGCGGCTGTGCAGGAGCTGTTGCGCGGATTGCCGCCGGCGCGCAAATGAATCTGTCGGGATGTTGCATGGGGTTTTCCGTGGCGATCGAGGGCCCGCACAACGAACCTGATTATGACGCGCTGCGGCGCGAGATGGTCCAGACGCAGTTGCGCGCCCGGGGCGTCCGCGACGTGCGCGTTCTCGATGCGATGGCGAGCGTGCCACGCCATCAGTTTGTGCCCGTCGAATTCCGTAAGCACGCTTACGAGGACCAGCCCATCTCCATCGGCGAAGGGCAAACCATTTCGCAACCATACATGGTCGCAGTGATGATTGAAGCGATGGCGCTGACCGGAGCTGAAAAAGTACTCGAGATCGGCGCGGGATCTGGGTATGCAGCGGCCGTCATTTCGCGGCTTGCAAAACAGGTCTTCGCGGTCGAAAACCGTGCTTCGCTGGCTCTGGCCGCGCAGGAGCGTCTCACGCGGCTCGGCTTTGAAAATGTCTCTGTGCATACGGGCGACGGCTCGGCGGGGTTGAGGGATGCCGCGCCATTCGACGCCATCGTTGTGGCCGCGGCGGCGCCAAGCGTCCCACAGCCATTGGTGGATCAACTCGCCGAAGGCGGGCGATTGGTGATCCCGGTCGGCGATGACCAGTCGCAAAATGTGATGATGATTCAGAAATCGCGGGGCGAAATTGTTTCACGCACATTGCACCATTGTCGTTTCGTCCCTTTGGTCGGCCGCTATGGGTTCAGTTCCTGAAGCGGGCCGCCTTCACAAGTAAACTCCATGAACGGACGGATTCAGACGATGACGGAACCCCGGATAGAACTCTCCGTCATCATCCCCTGCTTGAATGAAGAGCGCCGCCTCCCCCGGACGCTCCAGTGCATCCGCGAATATCTGGAATCGCGCGCCATTTCCGCCGAAGTCATTGTTGTGGACGATGGTTCATCGGATGGGACCGTGAAAATCGGCGAGGCGGCTGGCGCGGCGTGGCCTGCGCTGAAAGTTGTCAGAAATCCCGGCAACCGCGGCAAGGGGTACAGCGTGCGGAGTGGCATGTTGGAATCGCGCGGACGCCTTGTGCTGTTCACGGACGCTGACCTCTCCGCGCCCATTGAGGAAGCGGACAAATTGCTCGCCGCCTTGAAAACGCATGACGTGGCGATCGGCTCGCGCGCCGTTGACCGCGACCTCATTGAAGTCCACGAGTCGCCCGTGCGGGAATTCCTGGGAATCCTGTTTAATAAGGCGGCGCGCTTGATCCTGTGGCTGCCGTTTGCCGATACACAGTGCGGCTTCAAGGCGTTTGTACGCGAGCGGTCGCGCATTCTCTTCGAGCAACAACGCATCGAGCGCTTTGGGTTTGACCCTGAATTATTGTTTCTCGCGCGCAGACACGGCCTGACTGTTGCCGAAGTACCCGTCCGCTGGGCTCACGATGTGGGCACGCGGGTGAGCACCTTTCGCGACGGAATGAAGATGAATCTGGAGCTGCTGTGGATTCGGTGGAACTCGTGGACCGGGCGATATCCGCGCCGCTAGTCAGAAACTTTGTGTTACAAAGTACTTGACATAATTGCGCCAGCGTGTATCCTGAGGTTCCTATGCGCACGGCTCGCTCTCTTGACCGCCCGGCCCCTGAACCGCTTCGCCTCGAAGTCCGTGCCGCTGATAACCTGCGCTTTATCCGGGAGACCATGGAGAATGCCGGCCGGTTTACGGCCGTGCCCGGCTGGGGCGGCGTCGGCATGGGCGTCACCGCTTTTGCGGCGGCATATGTTGCCTGGCGGCAGCCCACACCGGAGCGCTGGCTTGTCGTCTGGCTTTGTGAGCTCGCCGTCGCCGTGATCATTGCCGGCGTCGCCACGCTTCGAAAAGCGCGCGCCGTGAATACTCAGGTTTTTTCCACTGCCGGCCGGCGCTTTGCGTTGAGTTTTGCTCCGCCGCTCATGGTCGGCGCGCTCCTGACTTATATTCTCTATCGCGCGGGGCTTTTCAGCGCCTTGCCGGGAACGTGGCTCCTGCTTTACGGCACCGCCGTCGTCACCGGAGGGGCATTCTCAGTGCGCGCGGTTCCACTGATGGGGCTCGGCTTCATGGCGCTCGGCACAGTGGCCCTCCTGGGCCCAAACTCCTGGGGAGATGTGCTGATGGCCACTGGGTTCGGTGGATTGCAAATTGCATTTGGATTTTTGATTGCCCGGCGTCATGGCGGATGATTCCGCGGCGCGACAAATAGTTTTTTAAATATGGGCAGGAGAGAAGTCAGAGTGGCGAAATCAAACGCATTGCGGCAGGAACGGGGAGCAAAGGGACGTGCGGCTTCGCCGCGCTTGGGAACCGTGCATGGCGCGGCAGACGCCGTCGCTTCGGGGTTTGACCGCCTCATCCACGAGCGCATGCGGCTGGGCATCGTGAGCGCGCTCGCGGTGAACGATTCACTGACCTTCAACGAATTGAAGGCGCTCTTGAAAACCACCGACGGGAATCTAAGCGTTCATGCGCGCAAGCTCGAGGAGGCGGCCTATGTCGCTTGCACGAAATCCTTCGATGGACGCTTGCCCAAGACGGAGTTTCGCCTGACCGCCGCGGGGCGGCGGGCGTTGGAGCGGTACCTCAACCACATGGAAGCGTTAATCAAGGCGACGCGGGTCCGGTAGCAGGAAAATTTTTTTCGGGTTGTACTTTGTAGTACAAAGTAATTTGCACTGATTCAATCGGCGGAGAAAGCTGTGCCATGAATTCAAATTCCTCATCCTTACTTCACGTTGCGATTATCACCGACGGCAATGGACGCTGGGCCACTTCCCGCGGCCTGCCGCGTTCCGCGGGACATCGCGCCGGTGCGGAGAACCTTCGCCGCATTCTGCGCGTCGCTCCCGGACTCGGTATCGGCACTCTCACTCTCTACGCCTTCTCAGCCAATAACTGGCAGCGCCCGCCAGCGGAGGTTGCCTCGCTGATGCGGCTGCTTCACGATTACCTCATCAGCGAAGCGGATCGGCTTGCCGCACAGGGCATTCGTGTCTCCATCATCGGCAGGCGCGACCGCATTTCGCCGGCGTTGCGCGAAGCCATTGATTCCGCCGAGCTGGCCACCGCCAACGAGAGCGCATTCCATTTGCGTATTGCCGTGGACTATTCCTCCCGCGAAATGCTTTACCGCGCGGCGTGCCGCTTTTACAAGGTCACGGACGTTTCACGCGAATCGTTTGAGTCCGTGCTCGGCGAAGTGACGCATGACGATGCCCGCATCGTGGACTTCGTGATCCGAACCGGCGGTGAACAACGCCTGAGCGACTACCTGTTATGGGAATCGGCGTATGCCGAGCTCTATTTCACGCCGAAAATGTGGCCGGAATTCACTCGCCAGGATTTGACGGTCGCGATGGCCAATTTTCACGGCCGCATGAGGACTTTTGGACGCGTGCCCGAATCCATCGCCAGCTAGCGGCGAATTGACTGACCAACGGAGGAAAAATGGAATCGAAACAAATCAGCGTAGTCTTTGGCGTCCTGGCGTTTCTGGGAACTTTTGCCGTGCTGGGCGCTGCAACCGTCGCTTTGATTGGAACAAAACTCATCGGCGAAGAACGTCTGGCGCGCTGCTTCACCATCGGCGCCAAATGGTTGTTTGGAGGCTGGGGACTCGCGCGCAAGATCACCATCGTTGCCCTGGCCGTTGCCGTTCTCTACTCCACCACGCTTTTGGGGGCGTCAATCGCCAGCCAGGAATGGACCCTCGCCCCCGGCGCGGAAAAATACTTTTGCGAAGTGGATTGCCACCTCGCATATTCCGTAGCCTCGGTTGAGGTGGCAAGCATGGTCGGCGCCGGACCATCCGCGGTGAAGGCGCGGGGAAACTTCCTGATTATTTCGGTGCGCACGCGGTTCGATATTTTGACGACGTCGCGGCATCGCGGCGACTCACCCCTCGTTCCCAATGAGCGCGAAATCACGATCGTGGATGACGCAGGCCGGAGTTACGCAATTTCGGAGACCGCGCAAAATGCTCTGAAAGCCCAGGGTCTCTCCGGCGCCTCCATGACTCAACCCTTGCGCCCGGCGGAATCATTCATATCAAAGCTGGTATTCGATCTGCCTGCCGACTGTCGAAACCCCAGGCTCCTGATCCAGAGCCCCAGCAACCCTCACTGGATAGGAGCGATCCTTATCGGCGACGAGGAAAGTGTGTTGCACAAGAAAGTCTTTCTCGCTCTGCCGGCCATTTCAATTCGGTAGGCAAAGGAATGGATTTGGACATCTTCGATCTGCTTTTCATTGTATTGTTTCTTTCCGCTGCCGTTGCGCTTGGGATTGCTGGAGTCGCAGCAGTGAGTGGAAACGGCCAGCGCGCGCGGCGTATTTTTTGGCGCGTCGCCATCGGTTTCGCGGTCTATATGGGCATCGTGTGTGTGGAATCGCTGGCTACGCGCCAACGCATTTTGAATATCGGCGACCCGCAGTGCAACGGTGAGTGGTGCATCGCCGTGGCGGGTGTCGAACGCGCTCCCACAAGCTCCGGCATCTCCTTTTCCGTCACGCTTCAACTATCCGGTCGGGCGCGCCGCGTTGCTCAGCAGGAAAACGGGGTGATCGTTTACCTCACCGATGCGCAGGGCCGGCGATTCGATCCAGTCCCCAAAGAATATGAAACTCCCCTGAACGTCCTCATTGGGCCGGGAGAATCCGTCGACGCCGTCCGCATTTTTGAATTGCCCTGGGATGCACGCGACGTGGGGCTCGTCGTGGACCACAACAGCGGCCTGCTTGGATGTTTTCCGGGCTGTTTTGTCATCACCGAAAATAATTGGTTTCACAAGCTGCCCGTCGTCCGCCTCGAATAAATCCCGCTTCAATTTGTCCCGAGCCAGTACCCAAGCACAGCAGCAATTCGCAGCCCCTGACACTTCACCCTCCGTGGTCGTCTAACTTGGTGTGAGAACGAAGCAAGCGAGGGTAAGGAGTTGCTCCTGGAAGGTACACTAGGGTGGCAACAAGCTGCCCAGGAGTTTTGCTTGTCCAGGCCCGATGATTCGGCCGCTGAACAGGCGCGCGTCCATGCGCGCGCGGAAGATTCTCGTCTCGCTGCGGCTTGCCGGTCCGGGAGCGTCGGCGCCTTTGAGCAGCTTTACGAAACGCAGAGCGCCAGGATGAAGAGCATCGCGATGAACCTGCTGGGCAATGCGCATGACGCGGAAGACGCGGTGCAGGAAACATTCATGAAGATCCATCGCGGGATTCACTACTTCAGGGGCCAGTCGGCGTTTTCCACCTGGGTTTACCGCATCCTCGTGAATTCCTGTTACGACCTGCGGCGCAGCCGCATGCGGCGACAGGAAACTCCTGAACAGGATCTGGTCGCGGAAGATCAGATCTTTGAAGTTTCCGGACCGGTGCGGGACCACCCCTTGCGGATGGCTCTCGAAAAATGCGTCAAGCAGTTGACGCCGCACCTGCGTTCCGTCTTTTTGCTCTATGAAGTGGAAGGGTTCAAACATTCCGAAATCGGCGGCATCCTGGGCATTTCGGAAATGGCGTCGAAGAACGCCCTTTACCAGGCCAAGCGCCGCTTGCGCGACATGCTCAGTGCGCAGGGCGGTCCAAGAGCCATGGGCGCGCAGCAGAATTCCTAGTGAGGAAGTCCATGAAGAACGAACTCAGTTTCAAATGCAGCGATCTGGACCAGGCGCTCCGCGAGGAATCGCCGGAACTCCAGGCAGCGCTCGAACGCCACGCCGTCGGATGTACTGCGTGCAGCGAGGAACTGAAGATCTGGCGGGAGATTTCCGCCGCTGCCCAGGTGATGCACAAGGAGTGGGCGAGTCCAGGTTTGTGGCCGCGCATTGAACATGCCTTGGAAACCGAAGCCGCCCACCCGCGCGGATGGCGCGTTTGGCTGGAAGGATTCCGCGCCGGGCCCGCTCTCCGCTGGCAAGTGGGAATGGCTGTCGTCGCGTTTCTCCTCGTCTCCGCCTCGGGCGCGTGGATGTTGCTCCATCCCGGCGCGACGCAGCCGGATAACCAGCACCTGCTCACCGAGCAGACGGTCCGCCAGGTCGAACAGGCGGAGCTGGCATATGTGCAATCCATTGATAAGCTCGCGAAGTTGGCGGAGCCCCGGCTCGCCACTGCTTCCACGCCGTTGCTTGTGAACTACCGGGAAAAATTGGGATTGTTGGACGCGGCGATTGGTGAATGCCGCGCCAATCTCGAGCGAAATTCAGCGAACGCGTACTTGCGCAGCGAATTGCTCTCCTTCTATCAGGAAAAGCAGAGGACGCTCGAGGAAGTTCTTCGGGGGAATTGACATGAAACTCTTAAGACTGGCCGCGTGCTCCGCGGCAATCATCCTGGCCGGTTCCGGGCGCGCCGCGTTTGCGGCTCCGGCGCCCACACCTGCACCGGACAAACGCTCCGATGAACAGGTGACGCACAATTTTGACCGTACTGTGCCGCTCCCCTCCGGTCAGTCCCTCCGTATGGAGCATAAGTTTGGCGGTATCACTGTTGGGACGCACTCATCCCGCGATGTCCACATCGTCGCTACAATTCGAGTTTCCGCCGATTCACAGCAGGAAGCGGAGAATTTTGCCAACCTGATCCAGATTCACATTGAACCATCAGCAACGGGGTTGCTGGTCCGTACCGATTACCCCGAACAGCAAAACAACTTCTGGGGCCATCGGAATGTCTCCTACTCAGTGGAATATAAGATCGAGATGCCCGAAGATGCGCCCCTCACCGTGCGCAACAGCTTCGGGAGCGTGCGCGTTTACGGTCTAAAGGCTCCGACGGATATAGACAACAAGCAAGGCTCGGTGACGGTGCATGATGGCCGTGGACTGCAACTCCTGAGGGACTCTTTCGGCGCGATCGAGCTCATCGGGAACGACGGTGATGCCGACATCGGCACCAGCAACGGCTCTGTCAGTGCGTCCCAGATCCGTGGCTCTCTCACCGTTCACGACCGCTTTGGCAGCGTCACGGTCGCAAACGTCACCCGCGCAGTGACCATCACCAACGGCAACGGAAGCGTGGACCTGACCCATGCCGGAGGCGCCACCACGATCACGAATTCGTTCGGGTGGGTCAAAGTTGCGGACGTTGGTGGCGATTTGGTGGTGCGCAACACAAACGGGACGCTCGATGTACGTGACGTCAACGGCTCGGCCGAGCTCTCCACCTCATTTGCGTCCATCACATTTCTGAACATCAAGCAGAGGCTCATTTGCCGCTCGCAGAACGGCCACATCTCGGGAAGCGGAACGGGCGGCGGCGCCACTCTGCATACCAGTTTCGGGCACGTCGACGTTCACGATATCCGCGGGCCTCTTGAGGTTCAGAACAACAACGCGAACGTCACGGTCAGTGAAGTTCACGGCAACGCGCAATTGCGGACCTCCTTCGGCGCCGTCAATGCCGATCACATTTATTGGGATGCCACGGTCAGCACCAGCAACGGCGGTGTTCGCCTTTCTCAAATTGAAGGTGGTTTGGAGGTCCGCGGCAATTTCTCTTCCGTGGAAGCGACAAATATCCGTGGCGGAGTCCAGATTATTACTGGGAACGGACGTGTCCTGGTGGCTGACGCGCGGGGAGCCACCTACATCAAGACTAGTTTTGGCCTGGTGACCGTTGACCGCATTGCCGGTTCGCTTACCGTGGAGAACTCGAACAGCAGCGTCAGAGCCAACTCCGTGCGCGGCGCTGCCGGCGTGCGGACATCCTTTGGCGCCGTATCCCTCTCGGAAATTCAGGGCAACGTGGACGTGGAAAACCAGAACGGCACGGTGGAAGTCTCTGGCGTGCCGCCGCGAGGCGCCGCCGGCGCATGCAACCACATCAGTGTGCGTACATCCTTCGGGCCAATCCGAGTTCATCTACCCGAAAATGCCAGCTATGACCTCATGGCGCACACTTCCTCCGCCAAGGTGAGGAGTGAGTTGCCGGTCACCGCGACGGGTATCCTGGGCGGCGATTCGCTGAACGGGAAGATCAACAGCGGTGGCTGCCCGCTGCAACTCTCGAACAATAATGGCCCAATCGAGATCCTGCTCAGCGGCGTATCACCCGTCAAACATTAGGGAGCATTTGTTTCGCGCGCACGGGCCATTTCAAAGGCCTTCTGAATCACCCGTGTTGCCGTCGGCGTCAGATGGAAGCGCGGGAGATCCTTCTCGGCCACGAATGCAAGGTCCGTGACGTCACTCCCCGCGCGCGGCTCACCCTCCCCGGCTTCGCAGAGATAATCGAGAATCACGAAGTGGTAGCGCGGCTTCTTGTCATTCTCCTGCGTAGCCGGCGTATTCTGTTTTGTCTTGTC